>NZ_JACJOQ010000245.1:0-8754 GCF_014695635.1 Coleofasciculus sp. FACHB-712
ACACCGTAGAGGAGACCATCGGCTGGTCGAAAGTCAATCCCTAGCACAGTCCCATCAACCCCTGCAATCTTTACGGTGCTAGAAATCTTGGAAAGTTTGCGGTTAAAGAAAACTAGGCTGTTATCGTCGTTCAGACCAATCAGCTTCATGGTCGCTGCCTGTGCGGGTTTGGCAATGCCGAGCAGATCGAACATCGTAGCTACAGTTAATGCAGCGATCGCTGTACCAAGCTTAATTAGTTTCATGGGTAGTTCTCCAACTGCTAATTTTTTCTAGTTTTTTCAGCCAAGCTCAACAAGTAACTAAAACTACGCAAATATGCTTAGTTTTAACGGTGATTGACAATGACTGTGTACTGTACGGAGGAACTATCACTACGGTTTTCGGTCACAGTCCATCTTTACAAACTCTTTAATTAGCAGCCTCTTTTGGCTCAAAAGATGAAGTTTTGATGAAGTTTTGATGAAATGCTTGTTTAAACTACGCACGGTAAAACTACAGAAAACAGAAGTTTTTGGTTTGTGTTTCCAGGCAGTGTGGCATTAGTTACAAAGCTTTTCAAAACCAATACTCAGAACACCTTCGTTAGAGCCACGTTTTTATAAAGCGCAGTGAGGCGGTTGAACTCGGTTCTAGCAGAGACGGTGTCAGATTGGTTTGGGGTTTGAGCGCTTAGTGCAATTTATGACCGGAATGAGCAATATTCGGGATGCGATCCCCTTCCCTCGTGCGCCATTAACTGTAGATTTTTAAGAGATGATTTAGTGCGATCGCTTATTCTTGACTTGGTTGGCGAGGAAGCGATCGCTTTTGATATTTTCAATTTTAGGGTGGGCATTGCCCACCCTAATTATTATTGCGTTAGCTTCGTGGCTTATTCAGTTTTGTTGTCTTGCTTTTGAGGCATCATAAGTACGAAGACTTTGTTATATTCCGCCAAAGCGAGAATGAGAACAGCGATCGCTAAAATGATTGCTGTTGGTACACCTCCAGTTTTCACTAAGGTAACTGTGTCTAATTGTCCGAGAGGTGACGCGATCGCAGATTCGGTTGTGCAGACAAATTGTTCCGGTTTGGCTTGTGCTGGTTGACAATGCAGTAGCTGCGTTGCCTGGGACTGCTGTTGGACATTCTGCTGGATTTCCGGATACTGGTTCATAATTAGCTTAAATTCCCTACGTTTGTTTATATGACCATAATTACCGGAAACTCAGGCTTTGTAAGTAGGCAAGAGTAGGAAGCTTCCTCGCCTTATCCTGTTGTAGGAAAAAGTAGGTTAAGGTGGTTTGTAGGTAAAAAGTATTCTATTATCTTTAAACTACCCCCTAATCATTACATTGATGAACTCAGAAGATGCCTTTTACTTCATTAATGAGCTATTTTTGAAAGCGCGGCAATCTAGCTTAAATGAATGTGAAAAGGATGTCATTTGCGGAACCTGGGAAGGTAAGACTTATCAAAAGATTAGTGATGAAAAACACCGAGATTTTCAATATGTAAAAGAAACTGGGTCAGCCTTATTTAATAAGCTAAGTCAACTCTTAAGAATAAGTATCAAGAAAAACAACTTTAAACCAACCATAGAGCAACTATGGAAACAGCAGTCTATAAAAGTTCTGTCTTCCTCAGAACCACTTCTATTAGCGAATCGGGAGGAATCAGAGCAAACTTCTATATCACAGCCAAACAAAAATTTCGTACAGCATCAAAATTCGATCACCAATCCCTTTTTTCCCCAACAAGGCAGAGTGGACGATGTGCAACAGTTCTTTAACAGAGATCGCGAAATCCGGCGAGTATTCGAGGTTCTCGATAGCGGTAGCAGTGTTGCTCTAATCGGAGAGGAGGGGATCGGCAAGTCCTCTCTGCTATGGAAAATTTGTCAATTGGCGGAAAGTCGCCTGCATTCGCCACGTCAAGCAGTTTTCCTAGACTTGAATCTAGTTCATGATGAAAATGACTTTTACTGTGCTTTGTGTCACGAGGTTGGTATCCCTGAAAGTAACGGCTATAGCCTAACTCGCAATTTGCGCGATCGCAGAATTTTACTGGCTATAGATAATGTGGGGAAGATGACCTGGGAAGGCTTTACTCGTGGAGTACGCGATCGCCTGCGCGGTTTAGCCGAGGGCGGCAATGCTCCTCTGAAGCTGATTTTAGCGGCTAGCGAACCTCTGGATAGTCTGTTTAACGATAGTCAGGATGAAGGCAAGACTTCTCCGCTTGCTGGCATTTGCCAAGAAGAGAACCTAAGACCTTGGGACGAAGCTAACGCCCGTGCTTTTATTGAAGCGCGTCTTGCTGTAAGTTCGGTGCGTTTTACTCAGGAGGAAATCATTCAGCTAGTGCAGGAAAGCGACGGACATCCCCGGCGATTGATGCAGCTGTGTTATCAAGCTTATGTTCGGTATATAGAGGGTGGGGAATGAACCTCTTGCAACCGTCAATCTACGCCCACAGACTGAATGGGGCTACACAAACAAAACCTGCCTACGCAGGTTTCAAGCACAATTTTCTCTTAGTCCGCGTAGGCGGACTTGGTTTGTATAGCCGCGAATTCATTCGCCAGGTATTTTTACCAGAAGTTTATTACCTGGAAGGTGTGTAATGAGCCAACCCCAACCTGTTCCCCGCTTGGATTTAGCCCCCAAGCTGAATCGACCCCTCTCCTTGTGGAATCCACTGGATTACCTGCGCTTGTTGTACTGGGTCTTTTTCTTTCCCCAGGCTTTGCTGTGGTATGTATATACCTTCGGAGGTGGATATATCCGCAACAAGGAAATGAATTGGCGTAAGGGATTGGAGTTGCTACGTCAAAATGCTATCCAGCGTCAGTTGCTTCTACAAGGGTTGGTATTGACAGTTATTATCCCCTTAGCCTTATGTAGACTGCTTGAGCAGATAGGTTTTGATATTGATTGGCGTGGCGTGGCGCGAGGCGTGGCGGTAGGCGTGGCGGTAGGCGTGGCGGTAGGCGTGGCGGGAGGCGTGGCGGGAGGCGTGGCGCGAGGCGTGGCGTTTGGCGTGGCGGTAGGCGTGGCGGTAGGCGTGGCGGTAGGCGTGGCGTTTGGCGTGGCGGTAGGCGTGGCGGTAGGCGTGGCGGTAGGCGTGGCGGTAGGCGTGGCGGTAGGCGTGGCGTTTGGCGTGGCGTTTGGCGTGGCGGTAGGCATGGCGGGAGGCGTGGCGGTAGGCATGGCGGGAGGCGTGGCGGTAGGCGTGGCGGTAGGCGTGGCGGTAGGCGTGGCGGTAGGCGTGGCGTTTGGCGTGGCGGGAGGCGTGGCGTTTGGCGTGGCGGTAGGCGTGGCGGGAGGCGTGGCGGTAGGCGTGGCGGTAGGCGTGGCGTTTGGCGTGGCGGTAGGCGTGGCAATCCTGCGTCCAGAAAGCTGGCTGATTGGCTTACCTTTAAACCTGCGATCGCTCCAGAATGGTAGCTGGCTACTCCCCCGCATAACTCCGCTTCCCCTACCCTATCTTGCTTTTCGCTTGCAGAATTGGCTGCAACAGGATTGGGAAACAGGTTTGCATAATACTAATCAATTGCTGGCATATACCCTGCAATTCATTTCGGTTGTTGAAGCCGTCAATAAAGTACTTGCCAAAACCCCATCAGAGCAAGTTATATGGCGTGTCTCTCGATTGGCTGAAGCTCCTTTTGATTGGAAATTAGTCGGTTTTTGTTCAGCTTCCCTAAAAGAACAAATCCAGTTAAAACTTGTTAGAGGCTTTTTATTCTTTCGTTATTTGAATGAGACATTATCTTCTTTAACAGTAGACACTCGATTAGATACCCCTGCTCGTGCTGCTGCTGCTGGGTTCTGGTACCTGCATGAAAAAGAACCAGCAAAAGCGATGGAGGCTTTTGCAGTAGTGCCTTCTCTTCTCTACGGAGAGGAAATGTTCGCCCTCTCCCAAACCTTAGCAGCCTTTCACGATGCTAAGGTTTGGGCGAGTATTGCTGCCCTGCAAATATCAGCCTCTCCAACAGAACCCTTATTACGCCCGACAACTTGGCAAGCAATTACCTCTTTAAGCCGAGTCGTTGAGGATGTGCGCTTAGTTCAGCGTAGTCTCTCCAAATCTACCCGATCCTTCGCCCTCAACCGTGCATTAGGAGAACTCAAAACGACTCTAAACAATAGCGATTCTTTACCCAACGCCGAGCGAGATTTGCTCGTAAACATTACTAAAACTTGGCAAGAAGCGCTGCTGAATATCGCGGGTGAGGTGGGGGAAATTTCCATCACCAAGCCTGTGACTAATCCCTATGTGGTTGGCGATCCAGTTGAGGGGAATCTCTTTGTCGGGCGGGAAGACGTACTCAGACAGCTAGAAGAACTCTGGGTTATGGGTCATCAGCTGCAATCTGTCGTTCTCTTTGGACACCGACGCATGGGCAAAACCTCCATCCTCCTGAACGCTGCAAACTGTTCAGGCTCAGGGGTAAAAGTAGCCTATGTCAACCTGCTGCGTTTAGGAGATAGCGCTCAAGGTGTTGGCGAAGTGCTGATGGCAATCAGTGATGCAATTTCTGAAAAGGTAAGTTACACACCTCCATCTGATGAGGATTTGCTAAACCTTCCCTACCGCACCTTTGAACGCTATTTGAAACAGGTTGAAACACTTCTTAGCGGTGGCTTAATCGTCGCCCTAGACGAGTTCGAGAAAATCGAAGACTTGATTGAAGCCGGAAAAATTTCTCCAGACTTTATGGGGTTTCTGCGGGGGCTGGTGCAAATGAGTTCCAAAGTCGCCTTCGCCTTTGCGGGTTTGCACACCTTGGAAGAGATGACAGCCGATTACTTCCAACCCTTCTTCGCCAGCGTCATCCCCATCCACGTTGGCTTCCTGCAACCTGGGGCTACCCGTCAGATTCTCGCCAACCCCGATGAAGACTTCCCCCTCGACTACACCCCCGAAGCCCTAGACCAAATCTACGCCCTCACCGCAGGTCAACCGTATTTAGTTCAGCTAGTGGGATTCCAGCTCGTTCGCCGCTACAATGATTTTGTTTTCGAGCAAGGACGCCCCCGCAGTCCTGTTTTCACCATAGAGGACGTGGAAGCTGTCATCAACGATCCTGAGTTTTTCAAGCGAGGACGCTACTACTTTGATGGCGTTTGGGGTCAAGCGGCGCGGGGTGCCTCTGGTCAGCAGGCGGTACTAACAGCGATCGCTCCTCACCCAGAAGGGCTAAACATACACGCGATCGCTCTTACCACTGATATAGACGAGATAACTCTAGAAGAAGCTTTGAAAACTCTGAAGCGCCATGATGTAGTTCAGGAGACTGAAGGGCACTGGCACATCATTGTAGAACTATTTCGCCGCTGGGTTTTGGGCTTTTAGCGCAACTTTTGGGCAACATACTCCCCGCAATACGAACACGCCCAACCTGCCTTCGCTAATTAAAAATATCGTCAAGTGAACTAGAGCGATCGCACTCCTAAATCTGTAAGCGCGATCGCGATTCAAATTTCTTGAAAAAAAGCTGGTGACAAGATTTGAACTTGCGACCGGCTGATTACAAATCAGCTGCTCTACCCCTGAGCTACACCAGCAATCAATGTATAGAATAGCAATTTTTGAATTAAATATCCAGTCCTTTCAGTATTAATACTCAATTCAATTTTAGAAAAACGAGTCTTATAAATTACTCGGCTGATTTGGGTTGGAGTAGCGAACTGACAAGTCAGCGCGAGGCTAACGCCTCGCTTCGCTGGTTTCATGCCCAAAGGGCTATACGCGATCGCCCTCGCCTTCATCTTTGCCAAACCTCTGGCTGAAATTTCCTTGCGTAACTAGACACAAACGTTCTCAGTTGCTGTAGGATGTATGTTCGTAACCATAAATTACGGTATCCCGACCGACTTACCGGGGATAAAAGGAGAGCGTTTCATGCGTTTGTGGCAAATTACTCGGCTTAAGGCACTTCAACCGTGGAAACAACAGACAGCCAGATGGCTAAAGGTCACTTCCCGGAAGGGTTTTGTGTCTATGTTCCTGTTGGGGATGAGTTTAAGCGTAGCGATCGCATCTTGCGCCCCCAGCAACTCTAATTCCCCGACAACTACTGCTCCAGGTAGTGCTAGTCCCGCGGCAAAAACCGGCGATGCACAAGTAACCCTCGTCTCCTACGCAGTGACTCGCGCCGCCTACGAAAAAATTATTCCCCAGTTCACTGCTAAGTGGAAGCAGGAACGCAACCAAAACGTTACCTTCAACCAAAGCTATGGTGGATCTGGCTCCCAAACCCGTGCCGTAATCGATGGTTTAGAGGCGGACGTTGTAAACCTGGCTCTCGCTCTTGATACCGAGAAGATTGAGAAAGCCGGGTTGATTGAAACTGGTTGGGAGAAAGAAGCACCGAATGGTGCAATTGTCACCAGATCTGTTGCAGCACTGGTTACTCGCGAGGGCAATCCTAAAGGAATTAAAACCTGGGCAGACTTAGCCAAAGATGGCGTGCAAGTCATTACAGCTAACCCCAAAACTTCTGGTGGCGCTCGCTGGAACTTCTTAGGTTTATGGGGTTCTGTGACCAGAACGGGTGGTGATGATGCTAAAGCCCAAGAATTGGTCACTAAAGTTTACAAGAATGTCCCCGTGCTACCGAGAGACGCCCGCGAAGCCAGCGATGTCTTTTTCAAGCAAGGGCAGGGAGATGTTTTAATCAACTATGAAAACGAAGTAATATTGGCTGGACAAAACGGTCAGAAACTGCCTTATGTCGTGCCCGATACGAATATCTCCATCGATAGCCCTGTCGCCGTTGTGGACAAAAACGTTGACAAACACGGCACAAGAGAAATTGCAGAAGCGTTTGTCAAGTTTCTGTATACCCCAGAAGCCCAACGAGAATTTGCCAAGGTGGGATTCCGACCCGTTGATCCGACAGTAGGGGAAGAAGTCGCGAAGCAGTATACCCCAGTTAAAACTCTCTTCACCGCTCAAGATTTAGGGGGCTGGGACGAGATCCAGAAGAAGTTTTTTGATGACGGAACAATTTTTGACAAAATTCAAGCTGGTGGCAGATAAAGACTGACTAGGAGCTAATTGCTAATTGCGTCACGATCAACCAACAAAAGATTAAGATTCGTTAGCAATTAGCCACCAGTAAAACCAAGAACAAGTACCAAATTTCATCATCCTTATAATCCTGGATACTTTCCTATGGCTGTATCGGCTCCTCCTCAACAAACTTCTGTGTCGAAAAACCCATTTCACCAGATAACCAGTATGTCCTGGCCTTGGCGGATTACTTTGGGGTATCTCACCTTCATGCTTATCCTGCCCGTGTCTGCTCTTCTGTTGAAAGCAAGTACAGAGAAACCGATTGATTTTTGGAGGATTGCTACCAGTCCCGTCGCTCTTGCGACCTACGATGTCACCTTCATCACAGCCTTGATTGCGGCACTGCTGAATGGGGTGTTTGGCGTTTTGATTGCTTGGGTTTTGGTTCGCTATGAGTTTCCATTCAAACGGTTCATTGATGCAGCCATTGATTTGCCTTTTGCGCTGCCTACTTCAGTCGCGGGTTTGACACTGGCAACGGTCTACAGCGAGAACGGTTGGATTGGTTCCCTGCTAGCACCTTTGGGGATTAAGGTGGCATTCACGCGATTGGGAGTGGGGATCGCGATGGTGTTTATCTCCTTGCCATTTGTGGTGCGAACCTTGCAGCCTGTATTGCAAGAAATGGAGCATGAAATTGAAGAAGCCGCTTGGTCTTTGGGAGCCTCTAAATTTCAGACCTTTTGGCGGGTTGTTTTGCCACCTTTAATGCCAGCAATTTTAACAGGTGTAGCGTTGGGATTTGCCCGTGCTGTTGGAGAATATGGCTCGATCGTAATTGTGGCGGCGAATATACCCTTTAAGGATTTAATCGCATCAGTGTTGATTATTCAGCGATTGGAACAGTATGACTATTCAGGAGCAACGGTGATTGGCACCGTCTTATTAGTAATTTCGCTGTTAGTTCTAATCGTAATTAATCTTTTACAAGCGTGGGGACGACGGTATGAACTCTAATGTAGCAGGGAAGTCTTTTAATCCAGATTCAAAAACGCCTCAAGTCTCCTCAATCCAGAAGGAAAAAAGCTGGGTAAAATTTGTTTTGATTGGGGTAGCGATCGCTTACTTAGCTGTGATTCTGTTCATTCCAGCCATCAACGTCTTTGTGCAAGCATTTAAGGGAGGGATTGGCCCCTTTATACACAATCTGACGGAACCCAACTTTCTTCATGCTGTAAAGCTGACTATCTTGATCGCCCTAATTGTCGTACCGATGAATGTCGTGTTTGGACTCTGTGCAGCCTGGGTGGTCGCACGACATCGATTTCGGGGTCGAACCTTTCTCATCAGCCTTTTAGACATCCCCTTTGCCGTATCCCCAGTCGTCGCTGGACTGATGATCGTGCTGCTCTATGGACGCAATGGTTGGTTTGGGTCGCTGCTAGCGGCAGCAAACATAAAAATTATTTTTGCCGCGCCTGCAATGATATTGGCGAGCGCATTTATTACGATGCCTTTTGTCGCCCGTGAAGTGATTCCCGTTTTGGAAGAAGCTGGTTCAGATCAAGAAGAAGCGGCTAAAACGTTGGGTGCGAATGACTGGCAAATCTTCTGGCGCGTCACTCTGCCGAATATTCGCTGGGGTCTCCTCTACGGCGTCATTTTGACCAACGCCAGAGTCATGGGCGAGTTTGGTGCCGTCTCGGTTGTATCTGGCAATATTGCGGGCAAAACTCAAACCCT
>NZ_JACJOQ010000246.1:0-4535 GCF_014695635.1 Coleofasciculus sp. FACHB-712
CATGCTGGGAAAATTACTATTGATTACCAACCAGGGCATCCACACGGCTTTGTATCCTCTATTTATATGGGTGAAGTTGCAATTTGTCTGCCACTTCACGATCCGTATAACGTTTTAGATGCTTTAAAGGCAAAGACAACCCCTTATCCTATTCAGCTTAAACAAGCAACTATTGATACTTTTGCCTGGGAAATTAGTTTCTCACTGTTCATTGCACAAAAGGCAATTGCACGCGGTGATGTTGCCTATGCAGCAGGTTGCTGTTTCCGTAGCGTAGCTTGTATGAATCAGGTATTATTTGCACTCAATGAAGAATACCTATTGAATGAGAAAGGTGCGGTAGCAGTTGCCAACAGCTTTGCCCTCTGCCCACAGAACTATCAACAACGGGTTGAGTCAGTGTTTGCTTTGTTAGCAGTTGATGCAAAATCAATGATGGATGCGATCGCAATCCTTGAAGGAATTGAGCATGATTTGAGTCAATGGTATGGCAATCGTCGGTTAGTTATGTAAAGTCTAAGGGGCTAGTATTGAGCATAGTCTCCTGTTGCTTGCCGCGATCGCCTTAGCTCTGGTTCCTGAATCAATCTGACTGACGCAGAGTTCAGGAATGATGAATTTTCAAGTTCTGAGTGTCGCTGGACTGGTCGGTGAAGGCTTTGAACTCGATCGCATCGTGACTGCAAAAGAGGCGCACGTCGTTACTGCGATCGCGCGATAATGCACGTAGCCGATCTTGATTGTGGAGCCTCGCCTCGCGATCCACTACTACCAACACCAATGTCCCAAGCATCGATTAGGTTAATAAAGAAACACTACTAGCTAGATGAATTATGCAATACGTGTTAATTATCCATGAAGTTGAAGACTACGAGTCGTGGAAGAAGGTTTTTGACAATGCATCCGACATAAGAAGGGAAGCTGGAGAGAGGTCGTATCAGGTCTTAAAGTATGAAAGCGATCCCAACAAAGTGGTGCATTTCTCATTGTGGACATCGATAGACGATGCCAAGCGTTTTTTTGAATCTCCTAAACTCATTAGAATCAGAGCTGAAGCCGGAGTAAAGGCTCCTGATTTCATATACTTGGAGCAACTAGAGTCAGGCACTTTGTAGGATCGGGTAGTAAAAATTCCCTACAAGTCTGTCTGCGTGTCTATGACACAAATCCAACTCGCCTCTCCTAAAATTCCACTAAGGAAGGACGAGGATTTATGAGTCGATACAGCACGATCGTTCAATGGTAGTAATTGGACATTGCTGACCTCTATTTTTACGCACTGACTACCGTAGCTTGTCCTTTTGCTACTGTAGCTAAAATAGCTAAGACTTCTGGTGCTAACGGCTTCAAATTTGCTAAACGATTGGATGGTGCTGTGAAGACGCGATCGCAACTGTACGAGGATGTATGTCTTGCGTCTATGTCAATCTATTCCTGAACCCAGTACGCTGCAAAAGCGTACTTTATCCTAGTATTAACATTTAATTAAGCGATTACTTAAAATGTCGAAACTACTTGAACGAATCATAGTAAATCCTAGACTGTATGGCGGTCGTCTCTGTATTTATGATTAAGCGGATGAAATGTGGAGAAGTAAGAATATGTCTTTAACAGGCCATGTGTATTCAAGCGGTTTTAAGCTTCAGTATATTGTTGAGGGTGACGGTACTCCTACCATCGTGGTTGGAAGTTCACTGTATTACTCTAGAACGTTTTCTAACAATCTTCGTAGCAGTCTACAGTTGGTCTTTATCGATCATCGAGGTTTCTCACCTCCTTATAATTGTAAAGACACCTCTTTGTTCCAGTTAGACTCACTGGTTGATGATATTGAACTGGTTAGGAAAGAGCTAGGGTTTGGCAAGATTATTGTTATTGGTCATTCAGGTCATGGATTTATGGCGCTGGAGTATGCCAAGAAATATCCTGCCAATGTGTCTCATGTGGTAATGATGTGTGTAGGGCCAAATTACTCGCGTGAAGGGCATCTGGTTGCGGAACGATATCTGAATGATTCTGTTTGTCCTGAGCGTAAAGCAGCTCTTGCTAAAAACCTGACTAGGTTGCCTCAAGAAATATCTGCTGCGCCTGAGAAAGCTTTTATTACCTATTGCCTTCTCATGGGACCCAAAAGTTGGTTTGACTACAACTATGACGCGACAAAACTTTGGGAAGGTATAGAAGTCAATATGGCTATGTTTGATTATGTCTGGGGCGAGGTTTTTCGGGATATAGATATTACTGAGAACTTAGATAAGTTGCAAGCACCTGTATTGCTTGCACTTGGTCGCTACGATTACCTCGTTCCACCACCCTATATGTGGGAAGGAGTAAGAGACAAGTTTAGTAATCTTACTATCCGCATATTTGAGAAGAGCAGCCATGCGCCTCACTTTGAAGAGCCAGAGCTATTCGACAAAGAGTTACTCGATTGGCTTTTCAATCGCTAACCCTTTTTTGATAGGAAGCCTAACATTTTCTTATCTTCATATAAACTAATCGCAAGTCAACTAAAACCCTAACCTGTGTTCATAGAGCTAAAAATTCCTGAGTCTTCTGACGCAACTTAAATAAGAAGTCAGTTTTGGACTTGACCTCAAACATCAGATCGGGGACTCACTGAGCATAGCCTCCTGCTGTTCAGCGCGATCGCTCTACCTCTGACTCCTGAATCAATCTGACTGACGCAAACTTTAGGAATGATGAATTTTCAAGTTCTGAGGGTCGCTGGACTGGTCGGCGAAGGCTTTGAACTCGATCGCATCGTGACTGCAAAAGAGGCGCACGTCGTTACTGCGATCGCGCGATAACGCACGCAGCCGATCTTGATTGTGGAGCCTCGCCTCACGATCCACCTCCATCATCCATTGGTAGAACCGCATTCCCGGCGTGCAGCGTGGCTCGGAGGAGTCCATTTCGTGTCGATAAAAGTAGGCATCGCCTGCATTCAGCAGCCAACCCTCTGCTGTCTGGATGGCAATACCAGCATGACCCCGCGTGTGACCCGCAAGCGGGATGAGGAGAATCTCTGGCGGTAGTCCCTCAAGATCGCGGACTGCCTGGAAGCCGAACCAGGGTTCGCCCCCTGGCGAATAGAACTTCCAGCGTTTTACCTCGTCCCACTGCTCTGGACGATAGCGCCCTTTGGTAATGAAGCCGTGTCGATCCCGCGCTGCGTCAATTTCAGTCTGCATTACGTGTACGGTTGCTTCAGGGAAATCTTCCAGCCCACCAGCATGATCGAAATCGAGGTGGGTAAGCACGATATGGCGCACGTCCCGTGCGGAAAATCCTAGTTGCTCGACCTGAGCGATCGCCGTGTACTTGCGATCGAACTGGATACCGTTGAAATGAATAAAAAACGGGCTGAGTCGCTCGTAAGGTGACTTAACATCGCGCAGACCAAAGCCAGTATCGATTAGAACGAGTCCCTGGTTCGTCTCCACGAGCAGACAGTGACAGACGAGGCGAGCCGTTAGACCGCGACTGAAGCCATCGAAGAGCGCCCCACCGACCGGACACATACAGCCACAATTGAGATGATGAATGTGCATAAGTGTTCTGCTTTAAACTACTTTTTGCCTACGGGTATTGATGTCTGCACCTCATTCGACGCTTGCATTTGCTCCGGTCGGTATGAGAATGCCTGCCAAAACGCCTTTATATACAACAGATGATCGGGAAGGCACTGTGTGCGTTACTTGTTAGCCGACTCAGACTCAGTCATCTGACGATGCAGTTCAGCCTTGACCGGATCAGGCAAAACCTTGCTTACATTGCCCTGAATCTTCGTCAGGAGCGAACCAGCGATGATGTGATCCTTGCCTGCCATTAAGGCATCGAAACCCTGTTTGGCGACTTCAGCCGGGTCATCGTTCTGTTTTGTACCCACCGTGGTGTCGTCCATTCCCGCACGATGGAAGAAATTGGTATCGGTTGGCCCAGGCATGAGTGAGGTAACGGTGACGCCTGTATCCTTTAACTCGTTGCGTAACGCTTCCGAGAAGGAGTGTACAAATGCTTTGGAAGCCGCGTAGACTGCTTCAAATGGCCCTGGCATGATGGCAGCAATTGACGAAGTGAAGAGGATTCGACCCTTGCCGCGCTCGACCATATCTTTCACTACCCGTTTGGCGAGATGCACAGATGAAACGACGTTCAGGTTGATGAGATTCAGCTCGTCCTTCAGGTCAGTCTCGCGGGCGAAATCACCACCGACACCGACCCCTGCATTTATCGCGATCGCCTCTACCGATCTGCCAGTCGCCTTAATTTGGTTGTAGAGTGTCTCAACACCGTCATAAGTAGCAAGATCGGCCTGTACCGTCTCGACCTTGGCACCCAGTCCCTCAAAGGTTTGAGCGGCTTCATCGATACTCGATCCGGTGGCTGTGACAAGGAGATCAAAGCCGTTTTGGGCGAACTGTTTGGCAAGCTCGTAACCGATGCCCTTGGAGGCACCTGTCACGACAGCCAGAGGTCGGTTCGACGAACTGTTCATAACCATTTAAACTCCTGTAGGGCTTCTCCACGCT
>NZ_JACJOQ010000247.1:0-4212 GCF_014695635.1 Coleofasciculus sp. FACHB-712
TCCCGTATCCCCACCCATACAGATACTAGGGTCAATGGGAACCTGCCCCAGTAAAGGGGCTTGGAGTTCTGTCGATAGCTGCTGCCCTCCACCACTCCCAAAAATCGGAGTGCAATCGCCACAATGACCACAGATTAAATAGCTCATATTTTCGATAATGCCAAGCACGGGAATGCCGACACGACGAAACATATGGACGCTGCGGCGCACATCCGAAACGGCAACTTGTTGGGGAGTCGTCACCAAAATTACGCCACAGATAGGACTTTCTTGCACAATCGTAATTTGAGCATCGCCTGTACCAGGAGGCAAATCAATCAGCAGGTAATCCAATTCTCCCCATTCCACCTCCTGAATAAACTGAGTCACGATTTTGTGCAGGACGGGGCCACGCCAAGCGAGAGGATGATCGGGTTCTGCTAGCAGTCCCACTGACATGACTTTGATGCCGTGAGCTTCTAGGGGCAGAAACTTTTGACCGTTGGGCGTAGCAATCACCTTTACATCTGCCTGTCCCAGTCCCAACATCTGGGGGACGTTAGGGCCATAGACATCAGCATCGAGTAGACCTACCTTCGCCCCCTGTAAACTCAAAGCGGCGGCTAAATTAACCGATGTTGTGGATTTGCCTACACCCCCCTTGCCACTGGAAATTGCCAACGTCGTTCTGACACCAGGAATGGTACAAATTTGGATATAGATTTTCTTGCACCAAGTTACAGGCGAAAGTGCCGATTGAATTTCGGCTTGTAGGTGATGCTGATGTTTCCCCACATACAGGCGTAGATAAATATAGTCATCCACAACCCGCAGATTCCGCACCATCCCTAAGCTAACGATGTCGTTTTTGAGGATGGGTTCAATCACCTGTTTGAGATACTGGATAACTTCTCGTTGCCGAGATTCCGTTACTGGATCGGGAGGAGTGGCAATTTCCTCTGTATGAGTTTGGCGGAAGGGAGATTGATGGCTAGGCATTAGATGTCTCTGGCGTGGACTCTTGGATTTTCTGAATTGCTCGTTGTGCGTAAATACACACATCTTTGTCTGGATCGTCCAGAGATTGCTGGAGTGCATTCAGGGCGGTTGGGTTTTCTAGGATACCGAGTGCGATCGCTGCATCTCGACGCACATCCGAGTACTCATCTGCCAGCGCTTTCACTAAAGCAGGTAGGGTTTGGTCAGTTGGTGTTTTCTGCAAAACTTGAAGTGCAAACTTCCGCACCTGCCAATGTTCATCTGCCAAAGCCATTTCTAAGGATGGAACTGCCGTAGAATCAGCATGAAGTGCCAATGATTTTGCCGCATTGCGTCGCACCTGCCAATCTTTGTCGGTAGTGAGTGCTTGACACAGACGGGGAACTACTTCTGCATCTGCTAAATGTCCTAACGTTAGGGCAGCAGAACGCCGCACGTTCTCATCGGGGTCGGACATTAAGGCGATCGCTTCTTTACAGCGTTCCACTTGATTGAGATAGCGTAGCGTTGTCACTGCCGCTTCCCGTAACTCAGCATTTTCCGACTCAAAGAACGGCAGCACGTAGGGCAAAGACTGAGCATCGTGAATCTTCCGCAACAGAATTAACACATTCAGTTGCATATTCACGTCATCTCGATGCAGGGCATCTAGCAGCAGCAACAGGCGATCGGGGGAAACTAATTCGCCCAATGCGGATAGCGCTTCTTCCCGAATCTCCTCATCGCTTGAAGCCAGACATTCTACTAAAGCCGGAACTGCCTTGGGGTTGGCTAACTCCCACAGTGCCGTCACTGCAAGCTTTTGCACAGCTATGCTCTCATCTTGCAGGGCTGTAATCAAGGGTTCCAGAGCATCCTCATCGCCCAAATGTTGCAGCATTTTGACGGCAACTAGGCGATCGCTAGCGTCAGGCGATCGCAGCATTTCCAACCATTGGTTCAATTCAGAATCAGCAGACATCTTTACTCCTCTATCGCAACAAAAAGGGAATTTGAACCGTAATCGCGTTGGTGGGACACTCCTTCTCACAAGGCAAACAAAACCAGCACTCGTCGTACTTCATATAGGCTTTGCCTGTTTCCGGGTTCTTCGCTAACACATCCAGCGGACACACTTCAATGCAAGCGGTACACTTTTCTAAGCATTTCGATTCATCAACGATTACGGGTACATCAACCCGTTGCATTGCTAAAGCCATAACTCTCACTCTCTTGGTTACAAATTAATGAACTTACCGCAGCGTGGTGGAAATATAGCAAAAGGCAGGGGGCAGAGGGCAGAAGGCAGAAGGGATGCATATTGACGGGTCTTGGTTTCAGTATTTGGCTTTGTCCTAATTGGCTTGGCGACTGCTATAGAAAAAGGTTAAAAAGCTTACAGTACAAGCTTTCTTTCATAAAAGCCTCCTGCTTTCTACCTTCTACCTCCTACCTCCTACCTTCTGCCTTCTACCTTCTGCCTTCTTGCCCTTACCGCACCGCCACATCATAAACTTCTCGTTCAATATCAACGTCCACCACATAAGGCTCAACCGGACGCTTGAACAAAACCATCTCGCCTGATTCGTCTTTCTTGAGATTGACGTGGCAGAACCATTCTTCGTTGTTCTTTTCGGGGTAGTCCACTCGGTAATGGTACAGTCCCCAACGGCTTTCCCGACGATACAGCGAGGCACGTGCTGCCATCTCAGCACAATCGCGAATAAAGTGAACCTCCATGCAGCGCATCAGTTCATGAGGGTCGCGTGCGCCCATCATCCCTAGGCTTTCGTGATAGCGCACAAAGTTTCTCAGCCCAATTTCCATCTTGTGGTCTACTTTCGGGGGCTGAAGGTAGTCATTGACTAACCGCCGTAATTTGTACTCCACCTGCGTATGCGGCACGCCATTGGGGTTGTTCAATGGGGCATAAATCCGTTGTCTTTCCGCCTCTAAAACGTCAGCATCGGGTTCAAGATGCTCTAACCCTTCGATATAATCCACAGCATTCGTACCCGCCAACCGACCAAATACAAACGCCCCAATCATGTAGTTGTGGGGGACACTTGCCATGTCGCCTGCGGCATACAACCCCGGCACGGTCGTCTCCGCCTTCTCATTAACCCAGACTCCAGAAGCACTGTGACCACTACACAAACCAATTTCCGAGATATTCATCTCCACGCCATCCGTGCGGTAGTTTTCGCCTCTACCTTCATGGAACCGCCCTCGGCTGGGGCGTTCATTCGACCACAGAATCGACTCAATTTCTGAAATGGTGTCTTCATCTAAATGGGTCATCTTCAGTTGAACCGGGCCTTTACCAGAGTTCAACTCCTTCCAGATTTCTAGCATCATCTGACCGCTCCAGTAGTCGCAACTGATAAAGCGGTGCCCTTCAGCATTGGCGGTGTAAGCTCCAAACGGACTGGCGACATAGGCGCAGGCAGGGCCGTTATAGTCCTTCATCAGTGGGTTGATTTGAAAACACTCGATATTCGTGAGTTCTGCGCCTGCGTGATACGCCATTGAATAGCCGTCACCAGCGTTGGTGGGGTTTTCATAGGTGCCGTAGAGATAGCCAGAGGCGGGTAAACCTAAGCGTCCGCAAGCTCCTGTACATAAAACGACTGCTTTTGCCTGAATCACGACAAAATCGCCGTTTCGCACGTCAAACCCTACCGCTCCAATAGCGCGTCCGTTCCTAACTAGAACACGAGTCGCCATCACCCGATTCGTGACTTTCGCTTTGTGGCGCTTTACTTGTCGGGTCAAAATTTGTTTGAGGTCTTTTCCTTCTGGCATCGGGAGCACGTATTTCCCTACGCGATGCACTTGCTTCAGGTCGTAATTGCCGTGAATGTCTTTTTGGAACTTCACGCCCCAGCTTTCCAGTTCTTGAATGACTTCAAAGCCGAGTTTCCCGGTTTGATAGACGGCTTTTTGGTTCACAATGCCATCGTTGGAAATCGTAATTTCTCGAACATATTGCTCTGGGGTAGAATTACCAGGAATGACGGCTGTATTGACCCCATCCATACCCATTGCGATCGCTCCACTGCGACGGATATTCGCTTTTTCTAAAATCAGCACTTCTCCGTCAGGATTTGCCTGTTTTGCTTTGATGGCTGCCATCGTTCCCGCAGTACCACCACCGATGACAAGAACATCGGTCTTCATCCATTGAGTATCCACTCTTGACTCCTCTTCAGTTAGCAAAAACTTTTATAACTTTGTACGAATAAATTCACTAAG
>NZ_JACJOQ010000248.1:0-4068 GCF_014695635.1 Coleofasciculus sp. FACHB-712
AGTGCTGACTGCACCGGCTGGGGATCGTCATTGAGAAAAGTTTGCAAGCGGGCAGCCGGACTCAACTCACGGACGATCCACGGTCCCAAAGGACAAAAAGTATCAAATCCTTTTGCCCGCGTCCATTGAAGATCCTGCTTTTGCAGATCGCGGGCGGTAACATCATTGGCAATGGTGTAACCCCAAATTTTAGTTTGTGCCTCTTCTGGCGTACAGCAATAAACGCGATCGCCAATGATTAAAGCTAATTCGCCCTCGTAGTCCACTCGCTGTGACTGCGGGGGGTAGTGAATTTCTGTCCCCGCTGCGGTTACAGACGTTGGCGGCTTGAGAAATAGTAACGGTTCTTTTGGCACATCCGTCCCCATTTCAGCGGCGTGGCTGGCATAATTTTTGCCCACCGCGATAATTTTAGACGGGGCACAAGGAGCCAGAATTTGATAAGTATCGGGTTCTAACTGCAAATCCGTAGGTTGCCCGTGTAACCAGGGAGGCGCATCAAGCACCTGAACGCCTCGGCTTAGTTGCAATAAACCGTAGTAAGTCTGTCCTTTTGCGGTTCGGACTCGGACGTAGCGCTGCGCCATAATGTTGACTGCTATTTGATTATGCTGATGTGTGGTCTGGACGTTGAGGTGAATTTACCCTGGTAACTTTGTACAATTGATGGACTGGTAGTAAGATTTTAATTCCTTGCTTCTTCATCTTTAGACGCTATAGGCTAGCGAGTTGAGATTTTCAAGGTGCGACTTCCATTCCCAATCCCAAACTTCCTAGTCCCAGTGCTAGAAGAAGCCGTCTTGTCCATAAGGAGATTAACAGCAATGCAGATCGTTTACGAAACTATGTACATCCTCCGTCCCGATTTGACCGAGGAACAAGTAAACTTGGCGATCGCCAAGTATCAAGGTATTTTGAGCGACAATGGGGCACACGACATCGAAATCCAGCATCGGGGTCGGCGGCGTCTAGCTCAAGATATCGGCAAGCATCGGGAAGGCATTTATGTCCAGATGAATTACCAATGCAATGGCAGCCAGATAGCGCCGATGGAACGGGCAATGCGTCTGTCGGAAGAAGTCATCCGCTACCTCACCATCAAGCAGGAAGTGCGCGAACCGAAGCCAGAGCCAGTTGAGGCAGAAGCAGTCAGTTAAGTGCGATTGGGGTGGAGTCTCTCCGCCCTTATTGAGTCGAAAGGTGGACTTTCGTCCCACCCTCCATTCCTTCCCTCACACCAGGGAGGGAATTTTTTTTTATTCGCAATCTAGCAATGAGCCATTGACTCCAGATTGTTATACTGACGTGTGAGACACGGTATTCGACTGAGATTCGTTTTATAAAATGCAGCCTACTGACCCTGCCAAGTTTACTGAGAAAGCCTGGGAAGCCATCATCAAATCTCAAGATGTGGCGCGTCGATTCAAAAATCAGCAGCTAGAGGTAGAGCATTTAACGATCGCGCTTCTGGAAGAAGAAGAAGGGCTGACAAATCGGATTTTGAGTCGAGTCAATGTGGACATCCAGGCGTTAAAGTCGCAACTCGAAGCCTTCACCCAACGCCAGCCCAAAGTCGCTGTCGTTGACCAGTTGTACCTGGGGAGGGGCTTAGATGTCATGTTAGACCGAGCTGAAGCCTCACGAACTACCTTGCAGGACGAATTCATCTCGGTAGAACATCTATTAGTCGGCTTCGTCGAAGATGACCGCATCGGACGCCGGTTGCTCAAAAGCTTCAACTTCGATCGGCAAAAGCTAGAAGCAACGATCAAAGAGGTTCGGGGTACGCAGAAAGTAAAAGACCAAAATCCAGAGGCTCGCTATGAAGCCTTGGAAAAGTACGGGCGCGATCTGACAGAAACAGCCAAATCCGGTAAGTTAGACCCCGTAATTGGGCGAGATGAGGAAATTCGCCGCGTGGTGCAGGTGCTATCTCGCCGGAGTAAGAACAACCCCGTTTTGATTGGGGAACCAGGAGTAGGTAAGACAGCGATCGCAGAAGGGTTAGCCCAGCGCATCATCAACGGCGATGTACCTGAATCTTTGAAGAACCGCCGCCTAATTGCCCTGGATATGGGGAGTCTGATTGCGGGAGCCAAATATCGGGGAGAATTTGAAGACCGCCTCAGATCGGTGCTAAAAGAAGTCATCGATTCAGTCGGTCAGATTGTCCTCTTTATTGATGAGATGCACACGGTGGTTGGTGCGGGTGCCACTCAAGGGGCAATGGATGCGAGTAACTTGCTCAAACCGATGCTGGCGCGGGGAGAACTGCGTTGCATTGGGGCGACGACCCTAGACGAGTACCGCAAGCACATTGAAAAAGATGCGGCACTCGAACGCCGGTTTCAACAAGTCTATGTTAATCAGCCCAGCGTAGAAGACACGGTTTCGATTCTGCGGGGGCTGAAAGAACGTTACGAAGTCCACCACGGCGTGAAGATTACCGATTCTGCCTTAGTTGCCGCCGCCAGCTTGAGCGATCGCTACATCACCGAGCGGTTTTTGCCAGATAAAGCAATTGACTTGGTCGATGAAGCTGCTGCCAAGTTGAAAATGGAGATTACGTCCAAGCCGGTAGAACTAGAGGCAATTGACCGACGGGTGATGCAGCTAGAGATGGAAAAGCTCTCCCTGCAAGGAGAAGGTCAACGGACGGGTTTAACAACCGTTGTGGGTGCCTTTCGATCCTCTCAAGAGCGTTTAGAGCGTATTGAACAAGAGATTGCCTCCCTGAGCGAAAAACAAGTTCAACTCAGTTCCCAGTGGCAATCAGAAAAACAGCTCTTAGAAGACATTAACGCAGTGAAGGAGGAAGAAGATAAACTCCGGGTGCAAATAGAGCAGGCAGAACGCGCCTACGACCTTAACAAAGCTGCTCAGCTGAAGTATGGACGGTTGGAGGTTTTAGGACGCGACCGGGAAGCCAAAGAAGCCCAACTGTTGGAACTGCAATCTCGCGGTGCTGCCTTGCTGCGGGAAGAGGTACGCGAAGACGACATTGCCGAAATTGTCGCTAAATGGACGGGTATCCCAGTCAACCGCCTGCTAGAGTCGGAACGGCAAAAGCTACTCCAGCTTGAATCTCATCTCCACGAACGGGTGATCGGTCAGCAAGAAGCCGTTGCCGCCGTTTCCGCTGCCATCCGTCGCACCCGTGCGGGGATGAAAGATCCCAGTCGTCCGATCGGTTCTTTCCTGTTCATGGGGCCAACAGGGGTGGGCAAAACCGAGCTAGCCCGTGCCTTAGCTCAGTTCCTGTTTGACAGCGAGGAGGCCCTGGTACGGATTGATATGTCCGAGTACATGGAAAAACACGCTGTCTCTCGCCTCGTAGGTGCCCCTCCAGGGTACGTCGGTTACGAAGAAGGCGGTCAACTGTCTGAGGCAATTCGCCGTCGCCCCTACTCGGTCGTGCTGCTGGATGAAGTGGAAAAAGCCCACCGCGATGTGTTCAACATCTTGCTGCAAGTGCTGGATGATGGAAGAATTACCGATTCCCAAGGCAGGACGGTAGATTTCCGGAATACGGTGATTGTGATGACAAGCAACATCGGCAGCGAGCATATTCTCGATCTGGGGGGGAACGAGGACCAGTACGAATTGATGCAGAAGAAAGTAACGGATGCTTTGCGATCGCATTTCCGCCCCGAATTCCTCAATCGCGTGGACGACATTATTCTCTTCCACCGGCTGGAACGTTCGGAACTGCGCCAGATTGTTAGTATTCAAATCAAACAGATTGAGAAGCTGCTAGCCGATCAAAAAATCACCATCGAACTCTCGGCATCTGCCCAAGACCACTTGGCGGAAGTTGGCTACGATCCGATCTATGGTGCCCGTCCTCTGAAACGCGCCATTCAGCGTGAATTGCAAAATACCCTTGCTACAGCGCTGCTAGAAAATACCTTCGTGAGTGGCGACACCATCTTGGTTGATTGTGTGGACAATACGCTGACTTTCAGCAAAAAACAGTCCCTCAGCCTCCTTGAAGCTCAAATCATTTAACAATCATCAGTAGAGACGTTGCCTCTAAACGTCTCTACTGTTAGTCTGAAAGCAATACAA
>NZ_JACJOQ010000249.1:0-3620 GCF_014695635.1 Coleofasciculus sp. FACHB-712
TCTTTTTTACTTAGTAACGGGCTAGGAGGGATTCGAACCCCCGACACCGTGGTCCGTAGCCACGTGCTCTAGTCCACTGAGCTACAAGCCCTTGCCAGAAATTTATAATAGCACACCCCAACCGTATGACGCAAAATTTTTCTCAATCGCAACAATTAACTCATCTAGACGCCCACGGTGAGGCTCAGATGGTAGACGTTTCCGGCAAAGAACAAACTCGACGCCATGCTGTTGCTGCGGCACAGGTGCGGATGTTGCTAGAGACATTTGAGGCGATTCAGGCAGGAAATACGCCGAAAGGAGATGTACTGGGAACTGCTAGACTGGCTGGGATTATGGCAACAAAGCAGACTTCCCAGCTAATTCCCCTGTGTCATCCCTTGCCAATTCATAAAGTAGAAGTTCAGATTGTGCCTGACGCCCAGCTACCGGGATATCAGATACAAGCCGAAGTCGTCACTAAGGCAGAAACTGGTGTGGAAATGGAAGCGCTAACAGCGGTTTCTGTCGCGGCACTCACCCTCTACGACATGGCGAAAGCCCTGGAAAAGGGAATGGTGATTGAATCGATTCGCTTGGTGAGTAAGACGGGTGGCAAGTCGGGAGATTACCTCCGCCAAGGACAGGGTAGTTAGAGGCTTAGAATGAATGAAGTTGTGAACTCTAACAACTCAAAACTTAAAACTCAAAACTCAAAACTCCCATGCCTCCTCGTTGGCCTCGCAAACCAGACCGCAATGACCCCGCCTATCGCCGCCTCGACGATAGAATGAATTTTGCCATCCATGTGGCGATTTTTGGTGCCTGTAATTCTGGCTTGTGGTTTTTCCACAACTTGCAGAATGCTACATGGCCTTGGGCAACTTGGGTGACAGGCGGATGGGCGTTAGTTTTAGCGACCCACGCTCTGTATATCTTTACACTCGCAGATTACTCCAACCCAGTAGCAGAATCTGCAAATACCAGTGCTGGTTTAGGATTCCAGCCCAAAACCAAAGAAAAATCCAAAAAAACTACCTAAAGATAGATCCCTGTTTCTTGCTTTTCGTGGATTCAAACTCGGACGGGGATCAATTGCAATGAAAGCATTAGATTCCCTATCCGCATAACCAAAGTAAATCCTATGGCTAGAACCAACACTTCCGAAGCAATTGAATCTCTCGCCGCTGAAATTGGCGAAAACGTTTACATCGATGTGGCTAAATGGCACCTTTATTTGCGAGATGCCAAGCTGCATACGGTTGTAGCAGAAAAGTTGTACCCCCTACTGGCTGATAATTCTGTAGATGAAAATCAGGTGTCGAAAGTCCTGCAAGGGATTCCTGTCAAGTTAGGCGGCGGGAAGCGGGAAGTTCCCTTAGTAGATTTGTTGCCTACGCAGTGCCAGGTAAACCTGATGGAGCTTCTGGAAGAATTCCAGCGCAATCTATAAACAAGCTGTCGCTTTTCCCTTCCCCTTCTCTTCCAGAGAGGGGGTTTGGGGGTTTCACCTGCTCGCTCATAAAAGGATTAGCAAAAGCGAGTTGCATGACTAAAAATGTTTAGTTTGATACGCAGAAGTTTTGATTAACTTGCGACGATAAGCGTATTGACCGTAAACACTAACTAGATAAGGCATTAGGTAGGTCAGCAATCCAGAAATCCAGCGATCGCGCGTCATTTCGCCTCGGAAAAAGGCAACCCCGTGATTGATCAAAAACAAAAGAGTCCCGACAAATAGAGCCGTTTTTAATCCGGTCGGGATAAACTCTTTGTCAAATAAGCTGACAAGATATGCTTTAAGTGTCTTCATTAGAGGTTGCGATCGCTAAGCTAGATGAGCCAAGCTTCAATACTCATCTCGGCTTACTGTTAGATATCACACCTTCCTCCTGAAGTTTGGTATTGTTTCATACACCGGATTGAGTTTGCTGCAAGTGCGATCGCTATCTCCCGAAGCGCTGGCGAATCCGCGAGACAAAAATATCGACTTCTGGCAAATTTAGCCGCGTCGCCAACAAAGCATAAACGCCTAAGCCGACTAACCCAGAGACACTAAGTTGCAACAACTGCACCAGCAACCCATTCGCATTCCAAACTTGTTGAAAACCTGTACTAACGCCCCAACTGGCTAAACCCGCTACAAAGCTAGCACCTGTTAAACCCAAAATTGGCAAAGTCCACTCTTGCCAAGGCAAGCCGTTGAGCTTGCGGTTCAGCATCCAAACTAGCGCCACCACTGAAATGGTATTCACCGTCACCGTGGCTAAAATCAAACCCGGTGCGCCGAAACGTTGAACGAGAATATAATCTAGCAGGGCATTAAAAAAGATATTGACAATGCTGATGCGGAAGGGTGTCTCTCCATCCCCCAATGCATAAAATACCCGCACCAGTACATCGCGCCCCAAGTAGACAAACATCCCCAGGCCATAAGCCATCAGTACTGAAGCAACCAACTCGGATGCCCCAGACTTAAAGGCTCCGCGTTGATAAATCACTTGGACGATGGGGGTTGCTAGCGTCATCATCAGGGCACTCAAAGGCAACATGGTAATAGCAGTCAGGAGTAATCCTTGACGAATTCGTTGCTTGAGTTCGGGCCAATTTTCAGGGGCAGCAAGTCGCGAAAAAACCGGCAGCAGGGGGACTAAAATTACGTTCGAGATAATTCCTAGGGGCGTCTGGACTAGAAGCCCCGCATAGGTCATGGCAGCCGCTGCTGCGGGGATATACGAGGCGAAAAATAAATCAGTGTAGAGGTTGATTTGCAGCATCCCGGAGGATAGCGTCGCGGGTCCCATCACCTTCAGGACATCCTTGACTCCCGGCTGATGCCAGTCAAACCGCAGGCGTAATGTGCCCAAGCCAGCGCGCCATTGGGCAGCGAGTTGGACTAACCACTGCAACACGGCACCGGCAAGGGTTCCCCCCGCCAAAATCAGTCCTCCTAGTTGGGCGTATTGGGGTAGGTTGATTTGGTTGCCGAGTTGTAGCGCCAAAATTGCCAGCCCACCAATTACGGTAATGCTGGAGAATAAAGGGCTAACCGAGGGTAGCCAGTACATATCCGCCGCGTTCAGCGTTCCAAAGCCAATCCCAATCAGCCCAGCCATCAGCGCCATTGGAGCCATGATCTGTAACTGTTGGATGGCGATCGCTCTCACTTGCAGTCCTTGCGGCGTCTCGCTTAAACCGGGTGCCACCAGGTTAATAAAAACCCCTGCAAACACAATTAGGACGATCGTAACGAGTAGGAGTATTCCGCCTACCATCGTTGTAATCGTCTCTACTAGGGGCGCAGCTTCCGATTTGTCGCGCTGCTTGGCTAAAACGCTGACAATCGCACTGTGAAAAGGGCCATTGATGCCGCCCAGTAAGATCAGCAAAAAGCCAGGAATCACATAAGCGTAATTGTAGGCATCGGCAACGACACCCACACCAAAAGCGGCAGCGATCGCTTGTTGGCGTACTAACCCAAAAATTTTACTAATCAGCGTAGCAACTGCCACAATTCCGGCAATGCTCGCGAGTGTCCGAGCGGTTTTCTGCTTTTCAGTCACGAACGGTTAACAATCCCTCAATTGGCTCATCTTATTTAAACGCAAAGGTTAACCCCAAGGTACGCCAAGTTAAAATCT
>NZ_JACJOQ010000025.1:0-2654 GCF_014695635.1 Coleofasciculus sp. FACHB-712
AGTTGAGATGGCGGTAATCCGGTAAGGGCTTGAATTCCCAGCATCCCTACAGCATAAATATCGCTACTGAATCGGGGTTTACCGCTGAGTTGTTCGTTTGCCATATAACCGGGGGAACCAATTACCACCGTTAAAGTTGTCTCTCCTGAAGAACTGACTGTCTCAGTGCCAACTTCTTTAACGGCTCCAAAATCAATCAAGACTAATTTGCCATCCTGCTTGCGCCTAATTAAGTTTGACGGTTTAATATCCCGGTGGATGACATCTTGCTGATGGACAAACGCTAAGACTTCTAAGAGGTCTTGTAAAAGAACAATGACGAAGTCCTCTCTCAGTTGCTTCCCAACGGGTAATTCTTGCTTGAGTTCGTGCCCTTCGATGAATTCTTGTACTAAATAAAACTCTTGCTCCTCCTCAAAATGAGCTAAAAGTTGAGGAATTTGATTGTGATTCCCTAAGCGATAGAGGACTTGAACTTCCCGATCGAATAAACGTCTAGCTACCTCCAACGTTAATGAATCGTTAGCCTTGGGTTTGAGTTGCTTAACGACACATTGTGGATTGCCCGGTAGCTGCTGATCTTCGGCAAGGTAAGTTTGTCCAAACCCCCCGCCTCCCAAGTGTTTGATGATTTGGTAGCGACCACTGAGCGTTTTTCCCAGCATGAGGTAGATGCAGTGTTCTGGCAGTTATTCTAGATTAGTCCCCAAGGCTCTGGTTTTGCTTGCCAGCCTTAGATGTTTTAACGCCCAACCCCTACCCCTGCAAGAGAAATCAGGAAACTTGTCCAGTTTCACAGGTCTCACTGAGTAGAAACACTCGTCTCGCTTTAGATGACTCCTAGCTCGTCCGGGAATGACAAGAGCCGTGGGAATGCAATAGATGAATGAAAGATAGAATTGGACTGCGGCGCGATCGCATACCCTTTGGAAACAATTTAGGGCGACTCCCACCTGATTATGGAAGAACGCCCTAGAAAATTTGATTTCAAAAAAACACTTAAACTGGGTAGTCGCTCGTCGAGCTACCCAACTTTGAACCCTAGCCTACTTTTTTTGCTGACTGCGGGAGTAGTCATCTTGAAAACGAACAATGTCATCTTCTCCTAAATATTCCCCATTCTGAACCTCGATTAATACCAGAGGAATGACACCAGGATTCTCTAGGCGATGAGTATGGCATTGAGGAACATAGGTCGATTGATTACTGCTAAGGGTCAGTTCTTGCTCGCCACAAACAACCTTCGCTGTGCCTGAAACCACGATCCAGTGTTCGCTACGGTGGTAGTGCATTTGCAGGCTGAGCCGGTGACCAGGCTTTACTTCAATGCGCTTGATTTTGTAGCCTCGCCCTTCTTCCAGAATCGTGAAAGAACCCCAAGGGCGCAATTCCGTTGCAGCAATTCCGTTGGTGGCTATCGAACTGGGTAAAGGGAAGGCAGAAGTTTGAGAAATTTCTTGCGCCTGAGCCATTGATGTTTCTCCTTAAAACCGTTGCTTTGTCAGCATGGTGAATACATTTTGAGAATGGACAATTGTAGTGAGCGATCGCTGACACATTGAGGGAATCTTTGCCAAACATAGCAAATCAAACCAGGCTGTTGTAACCGTAAACTACTGAATCCTCGCAATCTACATCAAGTCTTCATAGAAGTTTTAACGGTTGACAAATTGGCTAAATCGTAAAAAAATCCTAAATCAGCGACTACCGGGTGGGCTGGAAGAAGATACCAAGACCGTTGTGAACGCGG
Source organism: Coleofasciculus sp. FACHB-712 (assembly GCF_014695635.1). NCBI lineage: Bacteria > Bacillati > Cyanobacteriota > Cyanophyceae > Coleofasciculales > Coleofasciculaceae > Coleofasciculus > Coleofasciculus sp. FACHB-712. The sequence goes on from NZ_JACJOQ010000025.1 coordinate 1,751, forward strand.
GCGGCACTGGAGGGAGGGCGATCTAGGACCTGCCCCCCTAAGTAGAGGCTGGTAGAGCTGCCACCGTCGAGGTTGAGGGCGTCAATCACGCCCATTTTTTGCATCAAGGCAGCCATTTCTCTCAAGGTAGGCCCGGTTCCCCCGACGCGATTGTGAACGGCAACAATCATTAGGTTGCCGTCTGCGGTCGTTCCAATTGCACTGCGAATTGCGGCTTGCTTATCGAAGGCGTCGCTAAATTGCTCGCTTTTGGCATTCAGCACAATTTGCCGATTTTGCAACAAAAGGGGACCCGCACCGACAATGTGCGGGTAGCGGTTAAAGTCACCAGGGACAGTAGCACCCTCTACCCATACTTTCGTGCCAGGAGGGAGAGAAGCGGCTGGCCCTTGGTTAGCGCGTAGGGTAAGTAAGAAACCATTGCGGGGAATGGGAAAGGCAGTTTTACCTGCAACCCCTCCGGGTAGAAGGCTTGTGACTTGGTTGTTCTGGACAACGACAATGATTTCATCATCAATGAGCGGCGTGTAGGTTGCTCCCCACTCCGGGGTATAGCGGGAAATGCCTGCCTTGACGTAGCCACTGTTGAGGAAAAGAATCGGCAAACGCGCACCCGTTGAGGTGATTAAAGTTTCTTGGAGCGCCAGACGCCCAATTTTCACCGCTCCCGTATCATTCCAGGCGATCGCGCCTCGATTCAGAATCGGCCCGGATAACCAGCGCCCATCCCGCCGAATTGCGCCTAAAGGCAGCTGGTTCTTGCGATTAAAAAAGCCCCCGTTGACTGCCGCCGAGGCGTGCCACATCTGGGCTGTCTCGCTCAGGGGAGCGACTCCCACCATCTTGGAAGGATGGCTCCAGATCGGTTTCATCTTAAAAAAGGGCAAGTTGACATCCCCCTGAA
>NZ_JACJOQ010000250.1:0-2610 GCF_014695635.1 Coleofasciculus sp. FACHB-712
GAAAAATTTGAGTTTGATTTAATCAGCAGTGGTGGAACGGCTAAAGCCCTTAAAGATGCTGGGCTACCCGTGACGAAAGTTTCCGATTACACGGGTTCTCCGGAGATTTTGGGAGGGCGAGTCAAAACGCTGCATCCCCGAATTCATGGCGGGATTTTGGCGCGTCGGGATGTGCCCCAAGATTTGGCAGATTTGGAGGCGAACCAAATTCGCCCAATTGATTTGGTAGTGGTCAATCTTTATCCTTTTGAGCAGACGATTGCGAAAGCCGAAGTCACATTGCCGGAAGCGATTGAGCAGATTGACATTGGTGGCCCTGCGATGATACGGGCTTCTGCAAAAAACTTCCAACATCTAACAGTTTTGTCTAACCCGGCTCAGTATGATTCCTACTTGCAGGAATTGCAGCAACAGGGCGGGGACGTGTCCTTTGAGTTCCGTCTGGCTAGGGCACGAGACGCTTTTGAGCATACGGCGGGGTATGACAGGGCGATCGCAACCTATCTTACCCATCAATCCCCTGTAGAGGCGGAGGCGCATACATCGCCCCTACCCACCCAATTTGAACTTTCTGGACAACAGTTGCAATCTCTACGATATGGGGAAAATCCCCATCAACCTGCCGCATGGTATCAAACTGGCGCAGGTGCCTCTGGATGGGCGGCGGCGACTAAACTCCAGGGAAAGGAACTGAGTTATAACAACTTAGTGGATTTAGAAGCAGCGCGGCGGATTATTGCCGAGTTTCCCGATACCCCAGCCGCGACGATTATCAAGCACAATAATCCCTGCGGCGTGGCTTTGGGAAATAGCTTGTCGGAGGCTTATGAAAAAGCTTTTAACGCTGATTCGGTTTCGGCTTTCGGTGGGATTGTGGCGCTAAATCAGCCGATTGACGCCCCCACAGCGACAGCACTGACCAAAACATTTTTAGAATGCGTCGTGGCACCGGGATGCGAACCAGAGGCGCAGGAAATTCTGGCGGCTAAGTCTAAGGTGCGGGTTTTGACTTTGCCAGACTTGGCGGCTGGACCAGAAAATACAGTTAAAGTTATTGCTGGTGGTTTCCTCGTCCAAGCTTCTGATGACGTGGTGGAAAACGCCAGCCAGTGGCAAGTCGTCACAGAAAAGCAACCAACGCCAGAACAACTGGAAGAATTACTATTCGCCTGGAAAGTTTGCAAACACGTTAAGTCTAACGCGATTGTTGTAACGCGCGATCGCACTACTTTAGGTGTGGGTGCTGGGCAAATGAATCGCGTCGGTTCGGTCAAAATTGCCTTAGAACAAGCTGGAGAAAAATCCTCAGGTGCCACGCTTGCTAGCGATGGTTTTTTCCCCTTCGATGACTCGGTGCGGACAGCAGCAGCGGCGGGAATTGTAGCGATTGTTCAGCCGGGAGGCAGTCTGCGCGATCAAGATTCCATTAAGGCTGCCAATGAGCTTGGTTTAGTGATGGTGTTGACAGGTATCCGTCACTTCTTGCATTAAGCAGTCAGATGGAGAGCATCTGAGTTGTGTAAATTCACCTATTGCTTGCGGCTTTTCAAGTGATGCCATTCGTTGCTCTTAGCGGTCAGGTTGCTTTAATACCAGTGATTGAGTTCGCGCCAAGCGACTATTGTCATAGCGAACGGAGTCTTCCTCTCGGTAGGGTAGTAGAAAATCCTCATGCTTGGTATCGATACTGGAAGGAGAGCCTTGCCGATTCGGAACTCGAAAGTATAGAACCGATTCGTCCTGGTTCTTGGCTGGTGCCAATTTCTCAATTAGTTGAGCCATTTGTCCTAAGACATCTGGTGGAAACATATTTCGAGAAGCTAGAGATTGCCACTTCGAGTCCGGATCTAGAGTGCATCGGTTCCTTTTCTGGAGGCTATGTCCTGTGTTGCAACGACGATATCGTCATAGAGCCGACCTGCTGTAGTGGTTTAGAGGACATAGCAGCGTGGGAAGGGGCAATGACCTATCGTGGAGAGCAGTGGGATGAGCTGTGGATTGGTCATCCTTGGGTTTCTGTTCGGTTTGCTTCGGGGAATCTGTGCATTAGCGGATACCACGAAACGTCTAGCTCAAAGCTCCCAAACTCCGCTACCCGATACACAGTCAAACCTTCCGTACTTGAGGTTGCTATAAGAGCAGCTAAGGCAGAAGTAGAACTGTTTAGACAGCGTTTACTCTCAGTAGTACAGAAGTTGACGCCAGCAGCACTAGCCTCAGAGATAGTCTGTAATCTAACGGGAGCGAGGAGCGGCTGATAAGCGATCGCGATCGCCGGGGTTCAGATGCTTTATCGCGATCGCTCACCCTTTTAACTACTGCTCTGCATTTCTAAAATCAATCATTGTCTGGCGATAGGGATCTGGCAATCCGGTGTCATAACACTTACCGTTGACAATATATCCGGTCATTCCCTCTTGCTGTTGCAATTGATCGAGACAGGATGTTAACTGAAATTCGCCTTTTTCGTCGCGGAAGTTGTTTTTAATATTATTTGCGAGAAATTCAAATATTTTCGGTGTGAGTACATATAAACCGAATATACATAAGAATTGATCTTCTGCCATTCCCTCTACACGAAGATGCTGGCGTGCATACTCAATTGTGGGC
>NZ_JACJOQ010000251.1:0-3594 GCF_014695635.1 Coleofasciculus sp. FACHB-712
GCGTTGAACAAATCGGTGTTGTATTCCAGCGTCCCGCTCAATCCCTGTTCCGTATCTATCATTGATAGGAATAAATCGAACTTTGCGGTTCCACTCTCAACTTCCGAAGTTTTGAAAGTTAACTCTGGTAACGAAACCGTCGAAAATGCGGGATTCTGGAGGACGAACATTACCTGAAATATCGGGTTATAGCTCAGATCTCGACTCGACTGTAATTCCACCAGCTTCTCGAAAGGCAAATCTTGGTGAACGTAAGCATCAATTGCCACCTTTCGCACCCGTCCCAGCAATTCTTTAAAGCTGGGATTTCCTGCCAAATCGGTACGCAACACCAAAGTATTAACAAAGCACCCAATCAATGATTCCAGTTCAGCGCGATCGCGGTTGGCAATCGGCGAACCGACTAAAATGTCCTCTTGTCCTGAATAACGGTAAAGCAACGTCTGAAACGCCGCCAGCAAGGTCATAAATAAGGTGACACCCTCCTGCTGACCTAGCATTTTGATTGCCTCAGTCAATGCTTTGGGCAGCACTAACTTCTGCTGCGCCCCCCGAAAAGTCTGAATTGGCGATCGCGCCCGGTCAGTCGGCAACTCTAATACGGGAACTCCCCCTAACTGCTGCTTCCAGTAATTCAGATGAGTTTCTAGCCTCTCGCCGGAGAACCATCGTTGTTGCCAATCGACATAATCAATATATTGGATGGGAAGTTCAGCGAGTGGGGAAGGCTTTCCGGTCGAGAAAGCTTCGTAAAGTGCTGTCAATTCTCGGACGAAAACTTTAACCGACCAACCATCGGCAACAATGTGGTGTAGCGTGAGCAGCAACATCGACTCTTCTGCGGTTAGATGCAGCAGTTTTGCCCGTAATAACGGCGGTTGTGCCAAGTCGAAGGGCATTTGAGCCTCTGCGATCGCAAATTGTTGCGCTTGCGCTTGTCTCTCAGCATCGGGCAATTGCCGCAGATCCACCTCTGGTAAATTTAAGGTGACGCAGCTTTCCCCAGAAGTCGCTTGCACGGGTTCGCCCTCCACTACGGCAAAGCTTGTCCGCAAGATTTCGTGTCGCCGGATAATTTCGTGAATACTGCGAACCAGCACTGGCACATCCAGCCGTCCCGTCAGACGAACCGCGATGGGAATGTTGTAAGCCGGAGTTCCCGGTTGCAGTTGATTGACAAACCACAATCTAGCTTGAGAAAAAGAAAGTGGATGCTGGACAGTAGTTCTTTCAACTCTGCACAAAGGTATCGATGCAGAGGGAACCGCCTGAGTAAGTTGGTCGAGTATCTGCGTTGCCAGTTGGGTAATGCTAACTCCCTCGAACAAATCCGCAATCGATACAGCTACCCCCAAATCAACCTCGATCCGATTCTTCAACTCGAAAACCATTAACGAGTCGAGACCAAAACGGCTCAAAGGCTGCTCAATACTAATATTTCCTCGATGATTCTTCCTCTGCGTCCTCTGCGGTTCGTTCCCAAAATCTAATTCAAACGACGCAACACCCAGCACCCGCGCCACTTGCCTTTGCAGATAAGCCTCTAATCGCTGCTGACGTTCTTCCGACTCAACAGCCCGCAACTCCTCGCGGGTGAGAGCATCTTCATTTTCGACAGGATAGGAATTCTCTAAAATACTGCTACCAATAACATCCAATTCGCCTGCCAGATACTCCGCACGAGTAGCGCGGCGTTGAATCTTCCCACTGGAAGTCTTGGGAATACTGCCACCTTTAATCAGAACTACCGCATAAACTTGTATCTCATGTTCTTCTGCAACTGCCTGACGAATGGCGGCGGTGACTTCCTCAACATTCGGTTTCGCGCGAAATTCCACCTCTTGCACTACTACCAGCCGTTCTTCATTGCCGAGTTCTACCGCAAAAGCGGCACCACTGCCTGCACGTAATCCTGGATGGCTGCATTCTGCCGTTCGTTCAATGTCTTGCGGATACAGGTTGCGACCCCGGATGATAATTAAATCTTTGGCTCGACCTGTGATGAACAGTTCCCCATTGTGCAAAAAGCCCAAGTCGCCTGTTCTTAAAAAAGGCTTTCCGTCCGTATCTGCCAGGGAGGCGCGGAAGGTTTGCACCGTCTCCTCTGGTCGATTCCAATAGCCGTGACCGACACTAAGACCTGAAACCCAAATTTCACCAATTTCATCTGGCGCACATCGGGTTAAAGTTTCAGGATTTGCGATCGCAATCTCCTGTTCTGGTAAGGTGTTCCCGCAACCGACCAGAAGCTGAGAATTGTCCTCATCAAAATCAGCATCAATGACTTGGTTGCGTTCTAATGCCGTTTTTTGAACAGTTTTCGTGACCGCAACCGCTGCCTTGACACCACCTGAAACGATTAGGGTTGCCTCCGCCATCCCGTAACAGGGATAAAAAGCTGTTTTTAAAAAGCCGCAGGAAGCAAACGCATCTGCAAACCGCTCTAAAGTATCTTGGCGGATGGGTTCTGCACCGTTAAAAGCGACACTCCATCTGCTTAAATCGAGGGTTTCTTTTTGTTCGGGGGTAATTTTCTGAACGCACAGTTCATAAGCGAAATTCGGGCCACCGCTGGTAGTCCCTTGGTAATCGGAGATCGCTTTCAGCCAGCGATACGGACTCACCAGAAAAGATGCGGGTGACATTAAGTAGCAAGGAAACCCGCCATACAAGGGTTGCAGGACGCCGCCGATAAGTCCCATGTCATGATATATCGGCAGCCAGGAGACAAATTTGCTACTGGGCGAATGTTCCATAAGCCGGTAAGTCATGGCGGCATTGTGCAGTAGGTTGCCATGAGTGAGCATGACTCCTTTCGGCGTTCCTGTAGAACCGGAGGTGTATTGCAGAAAAGCTAATGTGTCTTGATGAATGCTTGGCAGTTCCCAATTCTCTTCGATGCCATTGGGTAAGTTGTCCGTAGTTAGCCACTGGATGTCATTTGGGTCAGTTTTTTGAGCCAGAAGCGATCGCACTTTCGCAAAAATCGCTGTTGTGGTGAGCGCGATTTTCGCCTGTGCATCTTGCAAAATTGCTTGAATTCTCGGCGTGTTGCGTTGGTTGCGAGGCGGATAAGCGGGAACGGCGATCGCGCCTGCATACAAACAACCGAAAAATGCTGCTAGATAATCCAAACCCGGTGGATAAAGCAATAAGGCACGTTCGCCACTTAAACCCATCGTTTGCAGCTGGGATGCGATCGCTCTACTGCGCCGATCCAACTCTCGATAAGTTAGGTTCTCGCCTGGTGTTTCCCCATCCTGCAAGAAGGTAAACGCCAGTTTTTCCGGTTCGTTTACGGCTCTGTAGCGCAGAATGTCTGCTAGAGTGGCAATTTTCTTGGACGGGTTTTCTGGAAAATCTTGGCAATAATCGACCATGTTACTTTTTCTGCTTTTTCAACCCTGAACTGTTGAATCCGACCACAAAGTTCAAACTCTCTAGTTCAAACTCTCTCGTCAAAGATTCGCATTGCCGAACGGAAACCGCCCATCTCTAGCTCCAATCCGGGTGGTTGGATTAAAAACTGAGCGCTTCATCTGTATTTGCTGTTAAATCGACGTTTTTGGGAGTTTTAGGAACCCTCGGCAGGGC
>NZ_JACJOQ010000252.1:0-3234 GCF_014695635.1 Coleofasciculus sp. FACHB-712
CTGAGGAACCTGAATCACCGTAGGAGCCTTCTCAACTGTGGTTCTTTCGATAATTCTCTCTTGTGTAGGCTGTTGAGAAGCGCCCGATGAAGACGTATCTGGTGCAGTTGAGTTCGGTGCAACAGAAGCTGAAGGTGAAGGGGAAGGTACGGGAACCACCACAGGCGCAGGCGCAGTGTACTCTTCTACCTGCTGATTTCGTTGGTTGAGGAAGTAGAGGGCACCGAGGGTCAACCCTAGCAGAGAGGTGAGGGCAATCCCTATCAACAAGCCTCTGGCGGCATTATTATTATCGCGGATTTCTTGTCCTTCCTCGTTGACGCGGCGCTCGGAAACGCGACCGTGGACATAACCATCTCGATAGGAGGTCACTTTGCCTGGGTCTACAGTGCCATTCCCGTGAACCGTGTTAGTTGGGCCAACCGGATTATGGGGAGAAACCGGCTGATTTGGGTTCTGGGGAACTTCACGGTTATCGTTGTTGCGATTTTGTAGGTTAGACATGAGTATTACTACAACTCCTGAATGGTTTAAAGGCAGAAAAGGATGTTTAAAACTGTTTATGGTCAGTAGATTTGAGCAACGCTGTCTCAACCAAGCCTAGCTAGCAAGGTTAGGAGCCTACCTCGCGCAGAGTTAGAAACCTTGTTTTCAATGTCCCCTGTCCTGCTTGTTATTGAGGTGCTGGAACGAGTTCCTGAATTTCCTGAATATTTATCTACAGTTCTTTCAAAGATGGTTGTCTTTTTCTCGATGCTTTGAGAGGGACTGTCATTGGGAACAGGCACAGAGGGTAGAGAAGATTCATTTCGCTGAGCAACGAAGAACAGAGTTCCAACGAGGAAACTTACAATCGATGTGAAAGCAAGATTCATCAGCAAATTAGTCAAGGCATTGGTATTCTCATCAACGAGATAGCTCTGTTCCTGAAAACGACGTTCAGAATTGCGACCTTTAAGGTACTCATTCTGGTAGGAAACCCGTTCAGAATTGCCTCTACCCTGATAGACCGATTTAGGCCTTTGATTGTTATCGGTTTTAGGGTGGTTGTACATGAATGTCGATCGAACTCTTTGTGTCAATCAGGAAACCGAGAAGACCCTGATTTTTTTAGATTGATTGGCAACTACAAGCTAAGAAAGTTATTTACTTAGCTGTTTTGTCTTTATAAGCAATACGATATCCGTTAGTCTTGCCTGAATCTCTCTATCTGAGAATGGATTGTCTCCTCCATCCAAGGATTGAGATCGAAAAATCGAAAGGAAGAAGTCCGTGAAAACAGCACGCAGTTGTTCAAAAAAGCGTAAAAAAAACCGTTTTCATCAAGAAAACGGATTTATGTCATTTTATTTTTTTATAATTGCTATTTAATTAACGCAGCAAAACGTTCCAAGTCGCTGGACCCACTACACCGTCGGCGTCTAGCTTAAATCTTTGTTGAGCAGCTTTGACCGCAGTTTGAGTCGTTTCACCAAAGACACCATTCACCGTTCCTTTGAAAAAGCCAAGGGTTCGCAGGCGCTGTTGCAAACTGGTAACGGCTGGGCCTTGCGTTCCCAGCCTCAGAACTGGAAAATCGAGCTGTCTGGGCTGCTGCGGGTTCGTCCGTGTCTGAGAGCTAGGAGCAGCAGTTGTGGAACGGTTAGCGGTGGTTCTGGCAGCGGTTGCCGGACCGTTGGGGGTTCTGGCAGTCGTTGCCGGACTGTTGGAGGCTGGAACATTCACACTGGGACGGGAAGTTGCCGCTGGTCTGGGATTGGCAGCGGTGTTTGTCGTAGTTGGGACGGGAAAAGATGCTGCCCCAGTGGTAGAAATTGTTGAAGCTGAAGGAGACGGGATAACCAGTGGCGTCGCGGCTGCTGTAGATTCCGATAGTGGGGCGACTGGAAATAAACGCTTCCAGGTTTCTGCACCCACGATTCCATCCGGTGCTAAACCAGCGGCTTGCTGAAAACGGGAAACTGCGATCGCGGTATTTTCCCCATACACGCCATTTACGTCGCCATTATAGTAACCCAATAGTTTAAGGGCTGCCTGGAGTTCCGCTACTTCAGTCCCTTGGCTACCAGGTCGTAACGTTTGCCGGGTGACGGTTGCGGATGGAAATGTCTGGGCGATTTCTTTGGCATCACTGGGGATCGCCATAAAAGGTAAAAGTAAAAAGGCAAAAGGCAAAAGAATGTTTTTTTTCATTTTTACTTTTTCCTCTTGAGTTTACAAAAAGGCAAAAGGATGTTTTTTTCATCGCTTTTTCCTCTTGACTTTACAACGCGATTGGAAAAAGCGAAAAGGTTCAAGAAAAAATCTTTCATTTTTACTTTGTCTTTTTACTTTTTTCCTTTTTTAATTTTTAATGTCTAATTTTTCGGCTGGGCCAACGAGAGAGACATAAGGTTCGGTGAAATACCGGGAAGCCACTTTTTGGATGAACTCTGGAGTGACGCTGGTAACTTTTTCTTGAAACTCGGTATCAAACTCAATTCCCAGACCCAAAATTTCGTACCAGCCGAAAACTTGAGCCAGCTGAGCATTAGTTTGTTTGCCGAGAGCGTATTGACCAAGCAGCTTGTTTTTGGCAGCTTGCAGCTCCCGATCGCTCAGTTGAGTGGTGCAAAGGCGTTCCACTTCAGTTCGCAAGCCTTCATAGGCGATTGCGGTGTTTTCCGGTGCCGTGCCCATATATACCACAAACTGAGAGGTTTCTAGCCGAGTCGGATAAAAAGCTGAGACATCGTAAGCCAATCCCCGCTTCTCGCGCAGTTCCACAAACAAGCGGCTAGAAAGACCGTTGCCCAAGTAAGTATTGAGCAGTTTCAGGCAGGCGTAGTCGGTTTCTTGCACGGATGGCGCGACGTAGCCCAGCATCACGATGGATTGCTGCGTATCTTGTGGGGTAGCGCAAGAAATGGGTTCAGGGGTGATTTGGGGCAGACTGAGGGTAGGTAGAGGGGTGGTTCCACTCTGCCAATCTCCAAACACTTGATTAACCAAATCAGTGGCGTCTTGGGGAGTCAGGCGACCGGCAATACTGATAACTAGGTTATCGGGACGGAAATACGTCTGATGGTAATGCTGGAGGTCGGCGCGGCTTAAACCAGAGACAGTGGCTTCGGTTCCCAAGCTGGAGAATCCGTAGGGATGATTCTGGTACATGGCTTGCCGCAGCTGGTCGAAGGCGATGGTGAACGGCTGTTCCTGCTGGGAGCGAATATCCTGCAAAGCGAGACGCCGTTC
>NZ_JACJOQ010000253.1:0-3138 GCF_014695635.1 Coleofasciculus sp. FACHB-712
AAGAGAGGATTAGTTTCCCCGCTTGAGTTTATTCCCGTTGCAGAAGAAACCGGACTAATGGCGCAACTGGATTGGTGGGTATTACGCGAAGCCTGCTGCCAGATGCGGGCTTGGCAAGAGCGATTCGTTCAGAATAGCGAACCCTCAACATCCAACTATGAACAATTAACAATTGGCGTAAATCTTTCTGCGATGCAGTTTGCCCAATCTGACATGGTTCAGCAGATCGATCGAATTGTTCGGGAGACTGGTTTGGAAACTCGCAGTCTAAAGCTAGAGATTACTGAAACTTGCTTGCTAGAAGATGCCGATGCCGTAACCGCTATGCTTGAGCAGCTCAGAGCCTTGGGAGTGAAAGTGGGAATTGACGACTTTGGCACCGGCTATTCTTCCTTGGGGCGTCTGCATTGCTTACCCATTGATACCTTGAAAATTGACCGCTCCTTTATTAGCGGCATGGGAGATGAGGAAAATCGCTGGGAAATTGTCCAGACAATTATGACGCTGGCTCACAATCTGGGGATGGATGTGGTTGCCGAAGGTATCGAAACCGCAGAGCAGATGCTTCAGCTCAAGCGGCTGCAATGTGAATACGGACAGGGATACTTTTTTTCTAAGCCGGTAGATGCACCGGCAGCTGAGGCGTTATTGGCAGCACAGCCGCAGTGGTGATAAAAATCAAAAATTGCCTCAAATCGGCAAGGCAATATCAGCCGTTGAAACTGGGAAAAATTTGAGAGTTGAAATAGAATTCCAACATCTCAAATCTCAAATTTAGGGAGAGTCGCTGGGGTGGTTGTAGCTGGAAACAGCTGCTCTGAGATTACCTTTGTGTTCTGCAAGGAGGCGATCGCCTTCTTGCTTCTCCAAACCCGTCCAATGCATCAACAACGCTAACTTGACAGAACGCCCACTTTGCTCCAGCAAATATCCAGCGTCTTCTCGATTTAAATCCGTGAGGTCTTGCAGCATTCGCAGGGCGCGATCGTGCAATTTTTTATTAGTAACGGCGACATCTACCATGCGATTGCCGTAGACTTTGCCCAGCTTCACCATCACGCCGGTGGAGAGGATATTTAAAGCCATTTTAGTGACGGTTCCGGATTTCAGTCGCGTCGAGCCTGCCACTACTTCTGGCCCTACAATTAGGCGAATATCTAAATCTGCATCGATGGTAACTTGTTCGGCTGGGACACAGGCAATCAAAATCGTGGTTGCACCTCGCTGACGTGCCGCTTGGATTGCACCGTGGACAAACGGTGTTGTTCCCCCGGCGGTGATGCCGACAACGACATCGAGATGGGTAATCTGCCGAGTTGCGATCGCAGATGCCCCGTCTTCATCTTTGTCTTCTAAATCTTCTGAGCTGCGGATTAACGCCCCCGCACCCCCGGCGATAATCCCTTGTACCAGTTCTGGCGGCGTACAAAAGGTGGGCGGGCACTCGGCTGCATCCAAGACGCCCAGACGCCCGCTCGTCCCAGCTCCCACATAAAACAGGCGTCCCCCATGACGTAACGCCTCAGCCGTCTTATCGATTGCTTCAGCGAGCTGAGTTCTGGCGATTGCGATCGCTGCTAGCGTCTGAGCATCTTCCTGATTGAACAAATCTACCAATTCCAGAGAACTCATCTGGTCGAGATTCTGGCTATTGGGATTAACCTGTTCTGTTAAAAGATGTCCCCGCTCCTCCAGATTCTTCATCCTCGATCCTTCATTTTTTTTATCGTTCATCCTGCCAAGAAAGCGCCGCTATGGGTTACGCGATCGCTAACATCCTCGATCCTTTCATAACAGTCCTTCTAATTGACGGCGAATTCTGTCTAGATCGGAAACTTCTGCTTGCGGAGCATCTGGTTTCCAGTCTGTTTCCTCCAGATTCGTTTCTGGCGGAACCAGAAAAAGACGTTCCGCATCTCCTTCGGGAACAAATCCCTCCGGAATTAGCTTGCACTCATAACCTGCACCCTCGCAAAATGCCTCGACTTCCTCTGCATCGATGGCTTCAACACTGGGACTGAGAAAATCTTGGGCTTCTAGCAGCATCGCATAGCGAGTCGCATCGTCTTCTGATTCAAACATGAGTATCCAGTTGCGATCGCCAATCTGAATCGAGTGAATCCCCTCGTTGTCAGTCCGAGGATTAAATATTAAAACGAATACGCGCCTAGATGTAGTCATCGTTTTTTATCCATTCTTAACTTAGGATATCTAACTGGCTTCCCTGATATCACGTCTAGTTGCTCTTCCTTTGCTAGCTAGCGATGCGGAGCAATAAAGACTGAGGAAAGAGAAATTCAAGAGAGAAGATTCAAATGAAATTGCGAGGAAATCAGCAAAAAAGCTAAATTACCCCCAACCAATAGATGTTAAGACATTTCAGCTCGCCATAGATATCCTTTCCTAGCTCAAGCAACTCGACCGTAACGGGCAGTCACAGGATGATGGAGATTTTCTTGATTGCATAACCACGCCCACATCTGATCGCCCAAGCAGAAATGCCACCACTCGTTGGGATGACGGCGAAACCCAGCTTGGAGCATGACATCATTTAATAGCTGCCGGTGAAAATGATACTGCTGTTCGACTGCCTGGGTGCTATTGGCATAATAATCGGGATGCGATCGCGCTGATATTTCATCAATTTCTCCCCCCATATCTATCGTCTTGCCAGTATTGTCTACTAAGGTGATATCCACCGCAGCCCCCGTACTGTGAGGCGGTGGCATTGCTGGATCGAGGTTGGGGGGTGCCCAAAATTGATAAACTATCTCCCAAATTGCTTGACGCTGAGCTTCTGTTAACTCAATCAAGTTTAAACCTTGAGCCTGAACCACTTCAGCAAAGGTGTAATCTACCATGAATTGCTGGACTTCCACGGGTCGAAAGGCATCAAAGAGATCGATCCGCCAATCTGGATTCGTGACAGCTAACTGGTGTTGGGCGGCAATTAGGGATTCGAGGACACCCTGACGGAGATAATAAGGTGAGCGATCGCCATAAGTCGCACCCAATTTTTCATAAGGATGGGGAGAGACAACCGCAAATTGTTCCAAAGGAATGGCAGTGAGCGGCTCACCACACTCTACAATTACAATCTGCTGATAAGGTTTCATATTCCGCTCTTTCAGACTGACC
>NZ_JACJOQ010000254.1:0-3345 GCF_014695635.1 Coleofasciculus sp. FACHB-712
AGCCTCGTTTTAGCTAAACCAGGTGGTCATCAAGATAGCGGTTATTTAGTCCAACTGATTGCTCAGCAAAAAATCACGACACTGCACTTTGTCCCCTCCATGCTGCAAGTATTTTTAGAGGAGTTAAGTGTAGTAAAATGTAACAGTCTTAAGCGGGTATTTTGTAGCGGTGAAGCTCTGCCTTTTGATTTGCAAAAGCGCTTTTTTATCCGTTTAGGTGCCGTAGAATTACATAACCTTTATGGGCCGACAGAAGCGGCAATTGATGTTACTTTTTGGGCTTGCCAGCGTAACAGCCAACGGCGAAGTGTTCCCATCGGTCGTCCGATTGCCAATACGCAGATATATCTCTTAGATTCACATTTACAACCTGTCCCGATTGGCGTTCCGGGCGAGTTACACATTGGCGGTTTTGGTTTGGCTAGAGGTTATCTGAATCGACCAGAGTTAACCCAAGAGAAGTTTATTCAGAATCCTTTTAAAGACCTAACCCCCCAGCCCCCTTCCCTACAAGGGCAGGGGGAGAATTGCTCCCCTCCCCTGCTAGGGGAGGGGTTGGGGGAGAGCCGCCTTTACAAAACCGGGGATTTAGCTCGTTATTTACCCGATGGAAATATTGAATTTTTGGGAAGAATTGACCACCAAGTAAAAATTCGAGGTTTCCGTATCGAATTGGGAGAAATTGAGGCGGTGTTGTTACAACATCCCCAGGTGCGAGAAACGGTGGTGCTTGCCAGAGAAGATATGCCCAACGACCGCCGCTTAGTCGCTTATGTAGTTCCGAATCACGATGCTGAACTTTCGATTAATGAATTGCGCGATCGCTTAAAACAAAGCCTTCCTGAATACATGGTGCCTTCGGCTTTCGTATTCCTAGACACTTTGCCGCTGACACCCAATGGAAAAGTTAATCGTCGCGCCTTACCTGCTCCGGAAAATCAGCGTTTAGAGTTAGCAGTTTATCAACCTCCCCAATCAGAGATTGAAAAAACAATTGCGACTGTTTGGAAAACGGTACTGAACTTAGAGAAAGTCGGGATTCACGATAATTTCTTTGATCTCGGGGGACATTCATTACTGATGCTTCAGGTGAATCACAAACTGCGGACAGTTTTTAACCGAGAGATATCAGTCGTTACTTTATTTCAAAACCCAACCATTTATTCGCTGGCGCAATATTTAAGCCAACAACAGCCTGCTTTTGAAGAAATACGCGATCGCGAAGTTGGACGCGATAGTGTCCAGCGCGCTCGAAAGCAAATAGAGGCTATCAATCGCCAAAAAGAACTATTGAGCAAGCAAGGTAGAAAGATTCATGGATAGGGCTACAAATTACGATTCTCTGGAAGGCATTGCCATTATCGGCATGAGCGGACGCTTTCCCGGTGCGAAGAATGTCGAAGAATTTTGGCAAAATTTACGCGATGGAGTCGAATCAATTTCGGTCTTCACCAATGAAGAATTAATAGATGCTGGAATCGCTCCAGGTTTACTCGATAATCCCAATCATGTAAAAGCTGGTGCCGTATTAGAAGATGTTGAATTTTTTGATGCTTCTTTCTTTGGTTTTAACCCCAAAGAAGCGGAAATGACCGACCCGCAACACCGGATATTTTTAGAATGTGCTTGGGAAGCGCTGGAAAATGCTGGTTACGACACCCAAAGATGTGAAAGTCGCATTGGCGTTTATGCAGGTGCTAGCCTGAATAATTATTTATCTTTTAATTTAAATCGCGACCAAATTGGGTCGGCGGACAGTTTCCAAAAATTAATTGGTAACGATAAAGATTTCCTTACGACTCGCGTTTCTTACAAATTAAATCTTAAAGGGCCAAGCCTGACTGTTCAAACAGCTTGTTCCACTTCATTAGTGGCGACAACTCTGGCTTGTCAAAGTTTATTAAATTACCAATGCGATATGGCATTGGCGGGTGGAGTTTCGATTCGGGTGCCGCAAAAGACAGGGTATTTATATCAAGAAGGGGGAATTTTATCTCCGGATGGTCATTGCCGCGCCTTTGATGCTGATGCACAGGGAACCATTATTGGGAATGGTGTGGGAGTGGTCGTTTTAAAAAGATTAGAGGATGCGATCGCAGATGGCGATCGCATTCATGCGGTAATCAAAGGTTCGGCGATTAATAACGATGGTTCTGAGAAAGTCGGGTACACAGCACCCAGCGTCAACGGACAAGCAGACGCGATCGCAGAAGCAATTGCCCTCGCGGGAGTCGATCCGGAAACCATCACCTATATCGAAACTCACGGAACTGGAACCAGATTAGGCGATCCGATTGAAATTACTGCGCTTTCTAATGTTTTTGGTGCCAATACCGAGAAAAAGAATTTCTGCGCCATCGGTTCCGTCAAAACCAATATCGGTCATCTGGATGCAGCAGCGGGTGTCACGGGACTCATGAAGACGGTTTTGGCACTAAAACACAAGTTGATTCCACCCAGCTTAAATTTTAAACAGCCAAATCCTGAGATTGATTTTGCCAATAGTCCCTTTTACGTCAATACCCAGCTGACAGAATGGAAGGCAAATGCGACCCCGCGCCGTGCCGGAGTCAGTTCTTTGGGGATTGGTGGCACCAACGCTCATGTGGTTCTCGAAGAAGCGCCAACTGTAAAAGCATCTAGTTCTTCGCGTCCTTGGCAATTATTGGTGCTTTCCGCCAAAACGGAATCCGCACTGGAGACGGCTACGGCAAATTTGGCGGCTCACCTCAAGCAGCACCCCGATCTCAATTTGGCGGATGTTGCTTACACCCTGCAAGTAGGTCGTCGGGCTTTTGAACATCGCCGGATCTTGGTTTGCCAGACGGTTGAGGAGTTAGTAAACCAATTGGAAACCCCTCACCCTCAAAAAGTTTTAACTCACTTCCAAGAGCCTACTGAACGCTCCATCGCCTTCATGTTTCCCGGACAGGGAGCGCAGTATGTGGATATGGGGCGGGAACTGTACCAGACTGAGCCGATATTTCGAGAGCAAGTAGACCGTTGCGCTGCCCTTCTTCAACCTCATATCGGGATGGATTTGCGATCGCTACTTTATCCCAACCAGCCGAATCCTGAAGCAGCCGCAGAAAAACTCAAACAAACTTGCTTTGCTCAACCTGCATTATTTGCGATCGAGTATGCCTTAGCTCAATTGTGGATGTCCTGGGGCATTTCTCCCCAAGCGATGCTGGGTCACAGCATTGGCGAATATGTAGCGGCTTGTTTTGCGGGTGTCATGTCTGTTGAAGACGCTTTAGCTTTGGTGGCGATTCGTGGGCGACTGATGCAGCAAATGCCAGCCGGGGCGATGCTTGCCGTTTCCTTGCCAGAAGCGGAGGTTAA
>NZ_JACJOQ010000255.1:0-4081 GCF_014695635.1 Coleofasciculus sp. FACHB-712
CGATTCCTGCGATCGCACTTACTGCCTATGCTGGAGAAATCAATCAGCAGCAAGCCTTAGCTGCCGGATTTGGGATGCACATCTCGAAGCCTGTGGAACCTGAGGAATTGGTGAAAGCGATCGCCCGTTTGCTAAGACGCTGAATGATTTGAGGACTAGCCTAATGCTGCTTGGCATTGATTTAGGAACAGGCTCTGCTAAGGCATTGCTCCTAGCGACAGACGGAACCACTATAGGTGAGGCGTCAAGCTCTTATCCTGTTCATGCACCCCACCCTGGATGGGCTGAGTCGGAACCAGAAGATTGGTGGTTAGCTGTTGCCTCGGCTGTGAGGAAGGCTGTAGGAAATCATGCCGATCGAGTACAGGCGATCGCACTTTCAGGACAGATGCATGGTGTTGTCCTAGCTTCGGAGTCCGGTCAGCCCCTGCGTCCTGCTATCCTCTGGGCAGATACTCGCTCTAGTGCCACGCTGAACACTTATCATTCGCTCGATGCCGCTATTCTAGAGCGATTGGGCAACCCGATTACGGCTGGAATGGCGGGTCCAACTTTGTTGTGGCTACGAGAACACGAGCCTACTGTCTACACCGAAGCGCGTTGGGCACTCCAGCCAAAAGATTGGCTCCGGTTACGGATGACTGGAGAAGTTGCAACCGAACCCTCTGACGCTAGTGGTACTTTGCTTTACGATGTTGTGTCGGACAACTGGGCAGAGGATGCCATCTCAGCGCTGTATCTACGTTGCGATCAGTTACCTAAAATTATCCCGTCTAGTGCGATCGCAGGTTATCTAACAACTGATGCTTCAGAGCATCTTGGCTTAAGAGTTGGTTTACCCGTTATCGCTGGTGCTGCGGATACGGCAGCGGCGGCACTTGGTAACGGACTACTAGAGCCTGGTTTGGTTCAACTAACCATCGGCACAGGCGCTCAAATCATTACACCTCGCTCCCAACCCATTATCGATCCTCATGGTCGTACACATCTCTACCGAACCGCCGTACCTAACCAGTGGTACACCCTTGCCGCAATGCAAAATGCCGGGTTAGCGCTTGAGTGGGTGCGAGGTATCCTCGGCTTGAGCTGGGAGCAAGTCTATACTCAAGCGTTTTCTGTTCCCCCAGGATGTGAAGGGTTGACATTCTTGCCATATCTCACAGGCGAGCGAACTCCACACCTCGACCCCGATGTACGCGGGGCATGGGTGGGGCTTGGACTTCATCATACACAGGCGCACCTGATGCGGGCGGCTTTAGAGGGAGTTGCTTTTGCCTTGCGACAAGGTTTTGGGGCACTTGAGGCAACAGGTTTTCAAGCGACAGAAGTGCGTTTAGCAGGCGGTGGCACGGCAGAAATGCCTTGGAAACAATTATTAACTGATGTATTGAGAATACCCCTCTATGCAACTACAGGTGCTGCCGCTTCCGCGCGTGGTGCTGCTCTATTGGCGGGTATCGGAATTGGTGTATACGCAGATGCTAATGACGCCATCAAACTGGCAGCCACACCAACGCTTGCTGCAAGTCCGCAATCAGTTGATCCAACCCTAGAAGAGGCTTGGATGCGATATCAATCTCTTTATCCACAACTTAAAAAAATCTGAGAGAAGTTATGCCTCAAGAAGGTTAATTTAAAATGGGTATAAACTGAAATCTGTCTCTTCAGGTAGCGCCTGACTTCATCCTGAAACCCCTAGAAAAGAAGCTGGGCGACTGCCCAGAACTTGGCTTCTGTCAATGCGTAAGTCCTACCATCGGGCAATTTTATG
Source organism: Coleofasciculus sp. FACHB-712 (assembly GCF_014695635.1). Lineage (NCBI taxonomy): Bacteria > Bacillati > Cyanobacteriota > Cyanophyceae > Coleofasciculales > Coleofasciculaceae > Coleofasciculus > Coleofasciculus sp. FACHB-712. Next base: position 1,772 of record NZ_JACJOQ010000255.1, read on the forward strand.
AAAATATACTCTGTAGCTGTTGATACTAACGAAGCCAGCAAATAATGACCAACCGAAACTACGCCAACCGAAACTTGCAAAATTGCTCTTTCAAAGGGCAAGACTTGGCTGGCGCAGACTTCAGTGGCTCTGACTTGCGGGGGTGCAATTTCACCGAGGCAACCTTAATTGGGGCAACGTTTGAGAGGGCCAAAACGGGTCAGAGCCGCCGCCAGGTAAATATTCTAGTTGCTGCCGCTATCGTTGGTCCAGTTGTTTTACTTGTCTTCAGCGCGATCGCTGCCCAAGTGTCAATGGTATTGTTGGGCGATCGCTCCAATAAGGGACTCAACTTCTTTTTCAGTGCGCTTCCTATATTGGCTCTCGTTTTTGGCAGCTTCATCCGGGATAAGATTGCTTTCCGCTTTCCACAAATCACGAGTTTCTTGAACATTGCAGCCATTGCTGTACTGTTTGCAGTAATGGTTACGCTCACCCTTGGGCTTGCGATTGTTAGCATCCTTGGCTTTGGTGATGGCGCAATCGCTCAAGGATTTTTCCTCCTACTGCTGATGTTCGTTTCCGCGTTCTTGACTTTCCGTATTCTCAAATGGCTCACTCAAGCGATTCAAAGCAATCCCGGAACGTCCTTTAGGAAAGCGAACTTAACCGATGCCAACTTCAGTCATTGTGCGATGCAAAATACAGATTTTTCCTTTGCTGTGTTGACGGGAGCTTGTATCTTTGATTGGGCGATTAAACGCCACACTCAATTTACGAATGTTTATTGTGAATACCTTTATCTGGAACCAGCGCACCAGAATCGGCAACCTGCTGAGGGTAGTTTCCAACCGGATGAGTTGGAACGTGTACTAACTCAATTCATGGACTGAATTTTATTGAAGAATAAATTTTAACTTTTCAATAGCCGCAGGCAAGTAGTATTACAGCTTATAACAATCTTAAATAATTCGTAAACTTCAATAAAGACAAAATATATCGCGTCTCTACGTCAGGAAAAATACCTGTTTAAAACTTTAACAAAATTGCTATATTACGGCGCTCATACCTATCCTTGAGCTAATTTACAAGAGATATAACAAACATGACGAACATCATTTTTAGACGAGCATTAGCGGCTGATTATCCTGAAATCCTCGCTTTGCATAGAAAGAATCTCGTGTCTAACTTGTCTGAGCTAGAAAGGCAGAATGGCTTTCTATCAATTGACTTTAAGGATGATTTTCATCTGGCAGCGATTAACGAAAATTTAGCAATAATGGTTGCTGTGCAAGAGAACCTAGTGGTTGGATATGTTTGTGCAACAACTCAAGAATACTCTCAGGAAATTCCCTTGCTCAAATATATAATGAGCTTGTATCCAGAAATAATGTTTCATGGGCAACCTTTAAGCAATTATCGTTCCTTTTGGTATGGTCCGGTTTGTGTTGCAACTGCTTACCGTGGAAGTGGTATCTTACAAGGTTTATTTCAGGCACTTCTTGCTCAAGTCGCCACACAGTTCAATGCTGGCGTTGCTTTCGTAGTCAATGACAATTTGCGAAGTCTTCGGGCGCATACTCAAAAACTTGGTATGGAGATGCTCAGAGAGTTTGAGTTTAACGGCAAATTCTACTTCATACTTGGATTCGCAGTGCCATCTTCCTAACCAATTTCTTTAAGAGCGCATCTGCTTGATTAAAGCTGTAAGTTGTGTTTCTATGCGATCGCCTCGCACACAGTAGCGGCGCGTGTCCAGTGGTTGACAGGTGGGTTAGCTGAGGGCGATCGCTTCCTATCCATAACTTACCAACTACCCCAGGTATTTACTCGTAGAAAGCTTTATTTTTTAAGTAGAAATTTATTTTCTAGTCAACGACTTTATTTTTGTTTACACTTGTTCGCGATTTTGAGAATTACATTTCCTAGCTATTTCATCTGCCTAATGGCTGTTTGGTTACAGCTCATTTCTGCCTTAACTAAGATTGAGACTGCATAGCTCAAGGTAAAGAGAATGAAAGAAATCACGCGCCGCCAATTTATGGTTACGGCTACCCTGACAACAGGTTTTGCCCTAGCAGTGCAACCCATTTCTGCCAAAACGATTGCGACTGATGCCAAGGGATTAGTCGCGGGTGCAGTGAAAATTCCGGTTAAAGATGGCGAAATTCCAGCTTACAGGGCGATGCCCGCAAAAAGAGGAACTTTTCCCATCGTTCTAGTGATTCAGGAAATCTTTGGTGTACACGAGCATATTCAGGATGTTTGCCGTCGCTTTGCCAAATTGGGGTACCTAGCGATCGCACCCCAATTGTTTGTGCGTCAGGGCGA
>NZ_JACJOQ010000256.1:0-4242 GCF_014695635.1 Coleofasciculus sp. FACHB-712
ATCGCTTGCCCTTCTTTTGATTGCATTTATTCTCAGCAAGATAGGTGATCTCAAAGCCACCTTTACCCAAATGCCTCTCAATAATATATCGTCCGCCCTGCAACTTCTGCCCACGATGCCAAACCATTGCTAAAGCCGCCTCGACACTAGGGTTAATTTTGGCATAAGGGTAGCCGTTCGCTTACACTGACTTCTGGCACCCTCGCTACACCCCATTTCCAGCATGGGTCGCTTCTAGCGTAGGTTTCTATGGCGTTGCTGAAAAGTAATGATTTTTCCACGAAGGAATCTGCTTGTGAAATAGCTATAGCATTACCAAATCAGCAACGCCGTTTCTATGCCAGTCAAAATGAGGAGAGCCAAGTCAGGGATGAAAAAAATATTGTTGTCCGGTTTGTTGTTGCTACCGCTAGCAGCGTGTTCGCCCAACCCCTCCGGGACTTCAGCGACGAACGGTGGAACTGAGGCAAAACCTCTGACAATCGGTGCCATTCCCGATCAAGATCCGCAAAAGTTACAGCGTCAGTATGAGAAGCTAGCTGCTTATCTGGAAAAGGAATTGGGTGTGCCGGTTGAGTATAAGCCGGTTACTGACTATACGGCGGCGGTTACTGTCTTCAAAGTAGGGGATTTGGATTTGGTTTGGTTTGGGGGATTGACGGGGGTGCAGGCACGGTTGCAGGTACCCGGTGCAGAAGCGATCGCGCAACGCGACATAGACGCCCAATTCCACAGTCTTTTCATCGCCAACAAAAAGGCAGGACTGAAGCCATTTAAAGAGATTTCTGATTTAAAACAGCTCAAAGGACATAGCTTTACCTTTGGCAGCGAATCTTCAACATCTGGGCGTTTAATGCCTCAATATTTCCTGCAACAAGCTGGACTCAAGCTTGAAGATTTCAAAGGTCAAGTTGGCTTTTCTGGCGACCACGATAAGACAATCAAATTAGTGGAAGCAGGCACCTACGATGTTGGGGCTGTAAATGAAAGCGTCTGGAAAAAGCGAGTCGATGCCAAAGAAGTAGACCCAAACAAAGTGCAAGTCCTCTGGCAAACACCCGCCTATTACGACTATCACTGGGTGCTCAATCCGGAGGTCAAAAAGCGTTATGGTGAGGATTTTTCTAAAAAAGTACAAAATGCCTTTTTAAAACTAGACCCTAGCGTACCCGAACATAAAGAAATTCTCGACCTTCTACAAGCAACTAAATTTATTCCTACCCAAAATTCCAACTATGCTCAAATTGAGGATATTGGTCGAAAAATTGGCAAAATAAAGTGATGTAAATGACAGAAGCCAACTTTAAAATTGCAGAAAAATCCGATACTAAAATTCTGGTGAAGTTTATAGGAGAGTTCTACGAGTTTGAACACCTAAAATTTGATGAATCCATTGTTCGCACGGCATTGGCAAATGTTTTGCATGACGATTCTCTAGGACGAGTGTGGCTGATCCAGAATGGGGACGAAGCGATTGGCTACGTCGTCCTTACCTTTGGCTACAGTTTAGAATTTCGCGGGCGTGATGCATTTATTGATGAACTCTACATCCAAGAGAGTTATCGGGGGCAAGGGGTAGGCATGAGCGTAATTCAGTTTATAGAAAGTGTTTGCCCTTCTCTAGGAATTCAAGCACTTCATTTAGAAGTCGAGCGGAAAAATACAGCAGCACAAAATTTATATCGGAAGGTTGTTTTTAAAGATCACGATCGCTATCTCATGACTAAATGGATAGCAAACTAAGCAGAGAAATGAATTCGTCTGCGCCAATATTTGAACTGAAAAACGTTTCCAAGCAATTTGGATGTTTTGAATCTCTGGCTGATATTAACTTGCAGATTTGGACAGGCGATCGCGTGGCGCTGGTTGGTTCTAGCGGCGCGGGAAAAAGTACGCTGATTAATTTACTCAACGGTACGCTGCTACCCACTCAAGGAGAAGTCTGGGTACTGGGTCGAAACCTTGCTCATCTGCGTCCAAAGTCGCTGCGTCAAGTCCAGCGCCAGATTGGTACGATTTACCAACAATTTCACTTAGTTGATAATTTGCAGGTGATTCACAATGTCAATGCTGGACATCTAGGGCGCTGGTCGTTTTTCAAAGCAGTAGTTTCGCTGATTTATCCCTTAGAAGTCGAAACTGCTCATCAAGCTTTGGCACAGGTGGGGATTCCAGAAAAACTTTACGAACGTACTGATAGCCTTTCTGGCGGTCAACAGCAACGGGTAGCGATCGCTCGCGTCCTCGTGCAAAATCCCACCGCCATCCTTGCCGACGAACCCATTTCCAGCCTCGACCCCGAACGCAGCCGCGAGATTATGGACTTATTGCGCCAGTTGAGTATAGAAACCGGGAAAACTTTAGTCACCAGTGTCCACGCGATTGAATTTGCTCGGAGTCATTATCAGCGAATTATTGGTCTGCAACATGGGCGTATTTTGTTTGATATTCCCGCTGAAGACCTCTCGGATGCCATGATTGAAACTCTCTATAAAACCACGGGGTAATCCTAAATATTTCTATTTAAATTCCTCTGCATTTTTTGCATCTGTAGCGGTTTGATATCTAAAGCGTGCCACAAACAAGCGATCGCCATCCAACTACTCTCCCTCAGCGCCCCTCACCGCTTACCTGGCGTACTGTGTGGGGATTGCTGTTTGTCGCGTCCCTCATTTGGTCGTTGCACGTAGCAGGCGTATTCCAAGGCAATTTAATCAACTCAGGCGGCTGGAACCTCGTCTGGCGCTTTCTCGTAGCTGCATTTTCACCCGATCTCAGCCCGGAATTTCTCCAACTCACTCTAGATTCCACTCTGAAAACCCTCGCTTATGCCGTGTGTGGCACTTTCTTCAGCGTGCTGATTGGGTTGGTGGGGGGTGTTTTTTCTTCCGAGATATGGTGGCAATCTGTTTCAAATTCAAAACTCAAAACTCAAAACTCAAAACTTAAACCTCAGCCTCCTTGGGTGGTGGTACGAGGAATTTTGGCAATCCCCAGAGCAATTCACGAGTTAATTTGGGGATTATTTTTTGTCAATATTTTTGGACTCGATTCCCTAGTAGCCGTATTAGCGATCGCAATTCCTTTTGGTGCGATTACTGCCAAAGTCTTCTCGGAGATTCTAGACGAAACTCCCCGCCAGCCACTCATGGCACTGCTCAATAGTGGTGTTCCCCCTCTGAATGCTTTTGCCTATAGCTTGATTCCCCAAGCCTTTTTAAATCTGCTGTCCTACGCTTTCTATCGGTTTGAGTGTTCGATTCGTTCCGCCGCCGTACTGGGGATTATCGGTGCAGGTGGACTGGGATATCAAATTCTCCTCAGCCTCCAATCTCTGCGCTATGAGCAGATGTGGACGTTTTTGATCGCCCTAATTGTATTAAATGGTGCTACGGATTTTTGGAGTGCTTTGCTACGCCACCGTTTAGGTGCGCCGAGTCGCCTGGATTTGAACGTCCTAAATCTCCAAGGGCGAAAACAGCGGTTTTATCAAAAAGATCCAGTCGTGCAGGTGTCATTTCTGGGCGGCATTGTTTTAGTTATTTTCTCCTTCTGGTACGTCCAAGCTGATTTCTCAAAGCTTTGGGCACCACGAACCGCACAGCTATTGGCAGGAGTGTTTCAGGATGTCTTTCCACCGGATGGGAGTCAGGTGAGCCAACTATTTACCCTTTCGGCGCAAACCCTTGCCATGTCCATCCTGGCAATGGCTGCGGCTGGATTAGGCGGCATTTTATTATCTTTCCCAGCCGCGAATAATTTCCTGTTGCCAGGAGGGATTTTAGATACTGGCAGAAGATTCAGCAAACTCCCCTCATCAATGGGGGTAAAGGCAACTCTAATACCCCCCTTTTTAAGAGGGGCTATAGGGGATCTACGAGCAACTGCCGTACTGATTTTTACCCGCTTCCTACTACTGTTTGCTCGTGCCGTCCCCGAACCCATTTGGGCGTTAATCTTTCTGTTTGTATTGTTTCCAGGTATCTTACCGGGAGCGATCGCCCTCGGTTTACACAACTTAGGTATCCTAGGGCGTCTGATGGCGGAAGTGACGGAAAATCTAGATGAACGTCCCTTGCGATCTCTTAAAGCATTGGGCGCGAGTGGTTCCCAAGTCTTCCTCTACGGTGTCTTACCCCGCACTTTGCCCCGCTTTATCGCTTATATCCTCTACCGTTGGGAAGTCTGCATCCGCGCCACCGTCATCGTCGGATTAGTGGGTGCGGGTGGATTAGGTCGCTT
>NZ_JACJOQ010000257.1:0-5654 GCF_014695635.1 Coleofasciculus sp. FACHB-712
CACGCGATGCATCTAATCCGCCTGTTGTTGTCGGGCATCACCGTGCTGCAAGAGGGTTTTGTCCCAGTTCGCGTCGAAGAACACCGACAACAACTGCTGGCTATCCGCAACGGGGAGATGCCTTGGGAGGAAGTTAACGCTTGGCGGCTAAGCTTGCATCGCCAGTTTGATGACGCTTTCGCCACAACATCGCTGCCTGAACGTCCGGATTATGAAAAGGCAAATGCTTTTTTGATTAAAGCGCGTCGAAGTATGGTTTAGAAATTGAATTTCAAAGATGTAAAAGACGCCAAAAAAAATAAGAGGGAATTTAGATGATGCCGAATGCAATGATGGTGATTTTTCCCTATCGTCATGAAGACTATTGGGTATTTGACTATGAGCCAGCCGGACTTATCCGCGAACCCTTTGTCAGCGGGATGCCTGCAATCATTGACAGTCTGGTTCAAGAGATTCCTAATGCTGCTCAAGGTTTTAAACTTTTGTTTTCTCCAATCGCTTTTTCAGAGTATCAGGCAGAACTGGTTTGGGTAAGAGAACAGTACAACGGTAACTGGTATCGCTGGGAAGCCAAAAATTTAGAAGGCTGGCTAAGTCCAGCATTGTTTAAGGCTGGAGCTAAATTGGGCGAGGTGTTCCTTTGGGGAAGTCAAGGGATGCCGTGAGCGCAGGAGCGGGCGACTTCCTATTTACTGGTGTTGTGGAACACACTGGGCGTCCGAAGAGAGCCAACCAAAAAGCGATCGCTCACGCCAAAACCCAAGCGAAAAAACCGCTCGGTTTTGAGATATTTGATATTCTGGCAAAAGTTTAAGATGATCCCTTTCGCCTATGGCTGCTTTGATTAAAGAAATCCAACAGAGCTTATTAAACCTGATGGGTCAAACTATTGAGGCGCTACCAGGAATTTTGATGGGGATCGCAATCCTCTGTTTAACCCGGTATGGAGCGAATCTAGTTCGGCGGCTCGTCCGTGGCGTTGGCAGGCGTGCCCTGAAAAACCCATCACTGCGCCTGCTGCTCGTGCAGACCAGTTTTGTAGGAACCTGGGTGGTAGGGATTCTCTTCGCCTGTGTTGTTGCCTTCCCAGACTTGCGGCTGGGCGACATCATTGGTTTGCTGGGACTCAGCTCGGTAGCGATTGGCTTCGCCTTTCAAGATATTTTCAAAAATTTTCTGGCAGGAGTGCTGCTGCTGTTGCAGGAACCGTTTCGGTTGGGGGATCAAGTGATAGTAAACGGTTTCGAGGGAACGATTGAAGAAATTTCCCTGCGCGCCACCCAAATTATCACCTATCAGGGAGAGCGCATCGTCGTGCCAAATGCAATTGTCTTTACCAGTCCGGTGCAAGTGCTGACAGCGATGCCCCACCGCCGGACTGATTTAGAAATTGGCGTTGATTACAATACCCCTTTACCCTACGCCGTCGAAACCCTGCTCAACGCCGTGTTAAAAGTCGAAGGCGTCTTATCGAAGCCAGCACCGGAAGTAGATGGATTGGGCTTTGGTGATAGCTCGATGAACTTGGTCGTCCGCTATTGGACATCGCCGCACAAGGTAGATGTGCGCCGCACTAGAACCAAGGTGATGATCGCGATCAAACAAGCTTGCGATCGCGCTGACATTAACATTCCTTACCCCATCCGCACGCTTTACAACTACAATCAGCAGCAGTTTAACGATGCTTCCCCAGTTGCAGATGGTGCCCAAAAAAGCTGAAAGTTTTGAGTTTTGAATTGAAGAAAAACTCAAAACTCAAAACGAATTCATCCCCTAATTTTCTTAAACCACCGCAGCCACTTTCAGCTCAAAAATCCTCTCGATCGTATCCTCTACCACCTTATCGGGAGTTGAAGCTCCAGAAGTAACTCCTACCACGATGGGACCAGCGGGGAGCCAATTTTCCTGAACTTCCAAATCGCCATCCAGCGGCTTATGCTCCACACGATTGCCAGGGCCAATTCTCTCGGCGCTATCGATGTGATAGGAAGGAATTTTCCGCTCAATGGCAATTTCTTGTAAGTGCGTCGTATTGGAAGAATTGAACCCCCCAATCACCACCATGAGATCTAGTTTTTCATCTACTAGCTGAAACATAGCATCTTGCCGCTCTTGAGTGGCATCGCAGATGGTGTTGAAGCTTTGGAAATGCTCGTTCAACTCGCTTGGCCCATACTTTCTCATCATGGTGCGCTCAAATAGCTTGCCGATTAGCTCGGTTTCGCTCTTGAGCATCGTGGTTTGATTAGCAATGCCAATCCGCTCTAAATCGGTGTCGGGATCGAATCCCTCTGAGCAAGCGCGGCTGAATTTTGTCATAAATTCGTCGCGACTCCCGCCATTGAGAATGTAGTTAGAGACATACTCCGCTTGTGCCAGATTCAGCACGATCAAATACTTGTCAGCAAAAGAACTGGTGGCGACAGTTTCTTCGTGATTATATTTGCCGTGAATGATCGAGGTGTAAGCTTTTTTCTTGTGCTTTTCGACCGTATTCCAAACTTTAGAAACCCAAGGACAGGTTGTATCCACAATCTTGCAACCCTTGTCGTTGAGCAGCTGCATTTCCTGAACGCTGGCACCAAATGCCGGTAAAATCACCACGTCACCCGCATCGACAACGGAGAAGTCTTTTTCCCCTTTCTCTACTGAGATAAACCCTACTTTCATGTCGCGCAAGCGCTGATTCACAGAAGGGTTGTGAATAATTTCATTAGTAATCCAAATCTGCTCGGTCGGGAAGTGCTGGCGGGTTTCATAAGCCATTGCGACGGCGCGTTCCACACCCCAGCAAAAACCAAACGATTCGGCTAACCGGATGGTGACATCACCGCGTTTCAGGGTGTAGTTGTTTTCCCGAATTTCCTGAATGAGATGGCTCTGATACTCGGATTTGAGGACACCAGCGACTTCCTCTTGATGACCAAAGCCCTTGCGATGGTAGTTCTCAGAACTGTTCAATGACCGTTTGAAGGCTTTTGTATCCATGCAGCCGTTTCCTCTCTCATTCTGGTGGTTCTCCTCGTCGATCATAAAATGCCTGGACGCTCAGCTGGCGTAACCCAGCAAAGTCAAAGCCAGGAATTTTTAATTGGCTTTGCTGGGTTCTCTTTCCACCTGCATGAAGAATTGAAGGGCATAGCGCCAAATAACATAGCCTTGGGGACTTAGGTGCAAGCCATCCGTCGTCAGTTCGGGCTGTATATTGCCGTTACTATCGGCAAACAGGGGATAGAGATCGAGATAGCTGACAGATTCCGAACGAGCGATCGCGCCCAGTTGTCGGTTTAGTTCGCGGATGCGACTGCTAGGGATAGCAATCAGGCGATCGCGTCCCACCCAGGTTGACTTTTTACCGCCGTGGGGCAAAATCGACTGCACAACAATCTGTGCTTGGGGATGAACCCGTCGCAGATAGCGGATAATCTGTCGCTGGTTCGCCAGAATTCTCCGATCGCCCACCCCTCGGATCAGGTCGTTAATGCCAATCATCACCAAGATCGTTTCCGGCTGAGTTTCGTCCAACACATCCAATCGGTTGAGCAAACCCCCTGAAGTATCTCCAGAAATTCCTTGATTGAGCCAAGTGCGCTCTGTGGGCAATAGCTCCGAAGGAAACCACAGACTGAGCGAATCCCCAGCCAGTACGGTTAAATGTTTGGGATTTTTGGTTGCGGCTACCTCCGCTTCTTGCCTGAGCAGCGTCACCCACTGAGCGTAATTCAGCTGGTGGCGCGGCCCTAACGCGGGTGTGGAAGGTAGTGTTTTCGTCAGCAGGCTGGTAGAGACGTCTTCTGGGATCGGCTCTACAGAGGTAGCATCGCTAGCTTGTAACCTAGCTGATAGCCACCGATCCCGATTCAGCAACAAAATTACTGTTAGCATCAGCAACCCGTTGGTAGCTAGGGACAAAAGCGCCCAAGCCGGAAGAAAGGTTTTCGAGCGAGTGGACACACTAAATCAGATTCAGCACAGGTTGAATTTAATCTTAAATTGCTAGCATCCACAAATCGAGCGATCGCCTAGCTGCCAATGGAAATTACCGATTATTCGCCTTTGAAGCTCAGTCCAGTGGCAAAATCCTCTCCATAACCTTCTTCACCATGCTCGTTGATGTCTAAACCTTGGTCTTCAGCGTTAGGTTTGACTCGCAAATCCATCGCCAAACTTAAAAGTTTGAGGATAGCAAAAGTGCCCACCCCGGCAAACACATAAGTTGCTAAGACACCGACAATCTGTTCCCATAATTGGACGGGATTGCCGAAAAATAAACCGTTGTCTCCTGCTGAGTTAACGGTTGTCGTCGCAACCAGACCCGTCAGAAGCGCCCCTATCGTCCCGCCAACGCCGTGGATAGGAAAGGTATCCAAAGAATCGTCAAACTGCAACTTGGCTCGGAGACTGACGGCAAAGAAACAGCAAACAGAGGTAACGGAACCGATGAAGATGGCTCCGAGCGGATTCACGTATCCGGCTGCCGGGGTCACGCCAACCAGTCCGCCGAGGAAACCGCTGGCAATGCCAATTGCTGTCGGTTTGCCTCTGAGTAGCCATTCCAGGATGACCCAAGTGAGACCGCCGGCTGCCGCAGCGACCATTGTGGCGACGAAAGCTACCGCTGCTAGGGAACCTGCTGTTAAAGCACTCCCGGCATTAAAGCCAAACCAGCCAAACCAGAGCATACCGATTCCGAGTAGCACGTAAGGCACGTTATGGGGTGCGTGTGGTGTCACCATGAAGCTTTTTCGCGGCCCAATCACCCAAGCGGCGACGACAGCAGAGACGCCAGAGCTGATGTGTACGACGGTTCCTCCAGCAAAATCTAAGGCTCCAAATGTACCGATCCAGCCTTTGCCCCAAACCCAGTGAGCTAAAGGAGAGTAGATAAAGGTAGACCAAAGCAGGATGAACCAGAAGTATGCCTTGAAACTCATCCGCTCCACGATAGCCCCAGAAATTAGGGCTGGAGTGATGATGGCAAACATCATCTGGTAAACCATGAACACTTGATGGGGAATCGTGCCAGCGTAACCGACCGGATCGGGTTGGTCGAAGGCGACGTTATTCAAAAATAGCCAGTTCAGGCTGCCAATGAAGGGATTGGCACTGAAAGGAGGATCGGCTCCAGGGGTCAAGGAAGTGGGTGCAAAGGCGAGGCTATAGCCCCACAGAGTCCAGGTAACGCCGACAACTCCCATGAGGATGAAGCTCATCATAATGGTGTTGAGGACGTTGCGCGATCGCACTAATCCGCCATAGAAAAAAGCTAACCCAGGCGTCATCAGCAGCACTAGGGCTGATGAAATTAGCATAAATGCGGTATCGCCTGTGTCGATTTTCGGAGCCTCAGCAACCGCTGGCGACGCTTCCTGACGCGAAGCATCGGTTGGTTCCCCAGGAACCGTTGCGGGAGCGGACAATTCCGGGGAAGGACTCACCGAAGGCGATGCGTCTTGGGCAAGCGCATTTCCTACCATTGGGCCACCCAGAAGACACAGCGCCAGTATCCAAGTAATGAGAACTTTCTTGATCACTGATTTGGTTCCATCAACGCGATCGCGATTCTTGAGCAAATGAATCTGATTGCACCAATTTCAAACAGGGCAGTTTTGCATTGGATTAAACAAACCATCTGGGCTGCTCATAAGTTTTTC
>NZ_JACJOQ010000258.1:0-1664 GCF_014695635.1 Coleofasciculus sp. FACHB-712
AATGCTTGTCTAAAATTGGAATGGCTTCAAGTTGTTAAAGAAAATTAAAAGCTTGGGGAGTGTAGGAGGAAAGAATCGACCGTGACTTTTCAAGAACTAATCGAGAAAGGTGGGCCAGTGATGTGGCCTCTGCTGGCTTTATCGCTGCTGTCTCTAGGCACTATTTTTGAGCGCCTGTGGTTTTGGGCAAGAATCTTGACTAAAGAAAGAGAAACTGTGGATCGGGTGCTAGAAGCAGCAACTCGCAACTGGGGAGTTGCCACTGAGATTGCTCACCAAGCCAGAAAACAGCCGATTGGGCGCTTTCTGTATGCTCCCTTACGACTTTCTCACCCCGATCCAGAATTGTTTAGGCTGGCACTGGAAGCAGCCGCAGACGAGGAATTGGCTTCGATGCGCCAAGGCGACAAAATTCTAGAAGCAGTGATTGCCCTTGGTCCCCTACTAGGATTGTTGGGAACCGTGTTGGGATTGATCAGATCCTTGAGTGGTATTCGCCTCGGCGATCTCGGAACATCTTCAACCGCTGGAGTGACTCTAGGGATTAGCGAATCTCTGATTAGTACGGCGGCTGGGCTGATAGTCGCCATTACTAGCCTTGTTTTCTATCGGCTGTTTCAAGGTTTTTTGTTTAACCAAGCCAAAATTTTCCGGAGAGCGGGAAATGAGCTGGAGTTAATGTACCGCCAGGAATGGCCTAAACTTGGTATCGATCGTCATCCGATGAAGGCGAAAGTAGAAACTTCAGATACGGCTGAACCCTAGAAATCCATTGTCATTGGTCATTAGTCATGGGTTATTAGTGAGTAGCAAAGAATTAGAGACTAAAGACTCATGACTTTTTAACTTCCCCTGTTGTTTGAACTTATGAAGATTAACTTGGATACTCCGGGTGATGACGCCCGAATTGAGATTATTCCCCTGATCGATGTCATCTTTTGTATCCTGACGTTCTTTTTGTTGGCAGCGTTGCAACTGACTCGTCAGCAAGCAATTAGCGTGGATTTGCCCAAGGCTAGTAGCGGCACTCCGCAAATGCGAGAGATGTTGATGGTGAGCTTGGATGATTTTGGTCAAATTTACGTGGAGCAACAGCAGATCAATTCAAAAGATCAGCTAACTCAGTCGTTGCAGAATTACCGCTCGACAAATCCAAATGGGTTGATGGTGCTGTACGCTTCTCGGACTGCAAGTTACAACGATGTCATTCAGGTACTGGATTTGCTGAGAGATGTGGGAGGCGATCGCGTGTCTTTAGCGACTCTACCCGGGTCCGGTGATGCGGCGGCTGGCTCTAATACCCAGGTTCCTACGGCTCCTGGTACTCCCGGTTTAGCTCCCTATTCCGGTAACGCTCCCATCCAACCTTATAATCCTTATGCGCCACCCAGCCCATCAGCCAATCCATACAATCTGGGTCAGCCGCAATTGCCGGTGGCTCCGGGACAACCAGGGACTAATCCCACAATTCCCGGTACTGTACCCGTGACACCGACTGTTCCGGCTCCCCAAGGGACTGATTCTGCTCCCAAGAGGTAGGGGCAATTCTGCCAATTTACAGAGGTCGAGGCGCGATTGTTTGTTTAAGGTAGGGATAATCAAAAGATTTTTTCACGCCTCAACTTCTGGATAGGAGGTTTATAAATATGGATTTAATTGATGTG
>NZ_JACJOQ010000259.1:0-1676 GCF_014695635.1 Coleofasciculus sp. FACHB-712
AATGCTTGTCTAAAATTGGAATGGCTTCAAGTTGTTAAAGAAAATTAAAAGCTTGGGGAGTGTAGGAGGAAAGAATCGACCGTGACTTTTCAAGAACTAATCGAGAAAGGTGGACCAGTGATGTGGCCTCTGCTGGCTTTATCGCTGCTGTCTCTAGGCACTATTTTTGAGCGCCTGTGGTTTTGGGCAAGAATCTTGACCAAAGAAAGAGAAACTGTGGATCGGGTGCTAGAAGCAGCAACTCGCAACTGGGGAGTTGCCACTGAGATTGCTCACCAAGCTAGAAAACAGCCGATAGGGCGTTATCTGTATGCTCCCTTACGACTCTCTAACCCCGATCCAGAAATGTTTAGGCTGTCACTGGAGGCAGCCGCAGACGAGGAATTAGCTTCAATGCGCCAGGGCGATAAAATCTTAGAAGCGGTGATTGCCCTTTCGCCTCTACTAGGATTGCTGGGAACTGTGTTGGGATTGATCAGATCCCTGAGTGGGATTCGCCTCGGCGATCTCGGAACGTCTTCAACCGCTGGAGTGACTTTAGGGATTAGCGAGTCTCTGATCAGTACGGCAACTGGGCTGATAGTCGCCATTACCAGCCTTGTCTTCTATCGACTGTTTCAAGGTTTTTTGTTTAACCAAGTCAAAATTTTCCGGAGAGCGGGAAATGAGCTGGAGTTAATGTACCGCCAGGAATGGCCCAAACTTGGTATCGATCGTCATCCGATGAAGGCGAAAGTAGAAACTTCAGATACGGCTGAATCCTAGAAGCCATTGGTCATTGGTCATTCGTCATGGGTTATTAGTCAGTAGCGAAGAATTAGGGGCTAAGGACTCATGACTTTTTAAATTCCCCTGTTGTTTGAACTTATGAAGATTAACTTAGATAGTCCGGGTGATGACGCCCGAATTGAGATTGTTCCTCTAATAGATGTCATCTTTTGTATCCTGACTTTCTTTCTGTTGGCTGGGTTGCAATTAACTCGTCAGCAAGCAATTAGCGTAGACTTGCCCAAAGCGAGTAGTGGCACTCCGCAGATGCGAGAGATGTTGATGGTGAGCTTAGATGATTTTGGTCAAATCTATGTGGAACAGCAGCAGATCAATTCAAAAGATCAGCTGACTCAGTCTTTGCAGAATTACCGCTCGACAAATCCAAATGGATTGATGGTGCTGTACGCTTCTCGGACTGCAAGTTACAACGATGTCATCCAGGTACTGGATTTGCTAAGAGATGTGGGAGGCGATCGCGTGTCTTTAGCGACTCTACCCGGTTCCGGTGATGCGGCGGCTGGCTCTAATACGCAGGTTCCTACGGCTCCTAGTCCCGGTTTAGCGCCCTATTCCGGCAACGCTCCTATCCAACCTTATAATCCTTATGCGCCACCCAGTCCATCAGCCAATCCATACAATCTGGGTCAGCCGCAATTGCCGGTGGCTCCGGGACAACCAGAGATTAATCCCACGATTCCCGGTACTACGATTCCCGGTACTGTACCCGTGACACCGACGGTTCCGGCTCCCCAAGGGACTGATTCTGCTCCCAAGAGGTAGGGACAATTCTGTCAATTTACAGAGGTCGAGGCGCGATTGTTTGTTTAAGGTAGGGATAATCAAAAGATTTTTTCACGCCTCAACTTCTGGATAGGAGGTTTATAAATATGGATTTAATTGATGTG
>NZ_JACJOQ010000026.1:0-2654 GCF_014695635.1 Coleofasciculus sp. FACHB-712
AAACAAGCGGTCGATCGAGGCTTGCAATGCTGATAGGGGTGCGTCTGTGCCGACTTGCTTGAGCAAACTGCTGCCAAGAATTGCCCCGATAACAATTCCCACCATCAGCATAGACCAGACAATCCCGACAAGTTTAGAACGATTATCTTCATCGGAAACATCCACCAACATTGCGGCAAAGGGAGTCGAACTCATACTCAGCGCCACGCCATAAAACACGAAGACAAGTGCCAGCAAACCAGTCCAGCCGGAGGTTTGGGTTGTCCATGACCAACCTCCGGCAGCTTGCACCACATTGCCCAGCCTCCACATAACTTGTACGGCGAGGAAGGATGCGATCGCAAACAGTGTTGCACCTATCCACACATAACCCGTGCGGTGATACCCCAATATCGGCTTTGCATCCGACATTTGCCCAAACCACACTCGCACTGGGGCAACAAACTGGTGCATCGCCAAGGCACCCGCTGCAATTGTGGCAGGAATTGCTAACTCCCCAATCATGACTCTGTTGAGGATGCCCAGCGCCAAAACGGACATCATCCCCAATCCCATCTGAAATAAGCCGAGTCGGAACATGGTGAATAAATTCACCTTGGGAGGAAATGACTCGCGGGGTTTCGAGTCTTCTGGTTGCAAATTTGATATATCACCTGTTGCCATCTTTTTTTAAAAGCAAATGAAAGCATCTTTTGCTGTTTTCATTTCACCATACTCATCTGCGACTGTCTGCGACGTTAAACTGAAAAATATAAAGTTTTGTAAAGAGTAGAAATTTTGAGCCTACAAACGATTACTTTAGGACGCGATGGTCCCACAGTCACCCAACTCGGTATCGGCACTTGGGCTTGGGGGGACAAGCTGTTTTGGAATTATGGCAGCGATTACGGGGAAGCCCAACTACGAGAAGCCTTTGAAGCCACGCTAAATTCCGGCATTACCTTTTTTGATACTGCTGAGATTTATGGGTTCGGAGAGTCAGAGTCACTTTTGGGAAAGTTCATGCAAGAAACTGGATGTCCTGCCCAAATTGCTACTAAATACGGCCCTGCCCCTTGGCGATTCACGGCTCAATCGGTCTCAGATGCTTTAACAGAAAGTTTAAAACGTCTGCGGGTTGAGCAAGTCGCCCTCTATCAGGTGCATTGGCCTTTTACCTTTTTGATGAGTCAAGAGACGCTGATGAATGCTCTAGCCGATGAGGTGAAGCGAGGCAGAATTGCGACAGTCGGCGTCAGCAATTATTCAGCCGAACAAATGAAAGAAGCCCACCAACTGCTGGCAGCCAGGGGTGTGCCTTTAGCGGTGAACCAAGTACGCTATTCTCTGCTAACTCGACAAATCGAAACCAACGGCATTCTAGACACAGCGCGTCAACTGGGGGTGACAATCCTGGCTTACAGCCCTCTTGCACAAGGGTTACTCACTGGTAAGTACACCGTTGAGAAGTACCAGGAACCGACGGGTGCCCGCAGATTTGACTCTCGCTTCAGCCGCAGCGGCTTAGAGAAAATCTCCCCAGTGACATCCTTGCTGAGTCAGTTAGGGGAAAAGTATCAAAAAACCCCCGCTCAGGTTGCCCTCAATTGGTTAATCGCTCAGAACGATGTGATTGCGATTCCAGGCGCAAAGACAGCCGAACAGGCGCGGCAGAATGCCGGGGCGCTCGGTTGGGAATTGAGCAGCGAGGAAGTTGCCCAATTGGAACAGGTGAGTCGTCCTTGGCGAAATTAAACCGATTTTAAATTTGGTTCGCAATCGAGGCACCGCCTCGATTGTGTCCATTATTGAAGGAACGACGCGAGCCGTATTCGACCCGTAGGCGCAGCCTGCATCCGCCAGAGCGACAAAGGTAGCAGTACCGACCTAACTTCTACAGAACACAGCATTTTTTTAGCCAATTAGAAAAGCGACACATAAAATTTAACTTAGTTACCACTTCAGGCTAAAATTACTGGATGGTGTGAGTACACAGAAATATCTGTTTAGCTGATGTCCACTCGTTCATCTACACTGACCCGTCCGCAAGACTCTGTTGGCAATTCCGAGCCGCTGAGCAATCTTTTGACAGCCCCAACTGGTGAAAAGCATCTGAAGCCTGTGACCAAAGCTGTCTATCAAGCCGACCAGCAAGTTAAGTTCCTGCATTTGCAGGCGGAAGTTGAAATTCTCTTGCAACAGCTGCAAACAATCAAACAGCAGCGGTTAGCATCGGATCGCGAGATGGCGGCGACACCCAGCACCGCTAACCCGTAAGGTTCGTAGGAAGAGGCTTTTATCCCTAGAAATGCTGTTTGTAACTCTATCGGCAACTCTTCGGTGCTAGCTTCGTTTGCCCGAAGTTATAAATCATTCGCCGATCAAAAATACTGCCTGCCACAAATCTGTATCGGGCAGTATTTTTGTGCGCGTATAAACGCACTGCACTCAACGAAAACCACGAGAACTTTAATCTCTGCATGACATCGACCATCCCAGCAACGATCCCGAACTCGGATGCAACCACTGACAGCCTGCACCTAAGAGACATTTTGAGAAGTCTACCGCGTGAGGTTTTTACCAAGAATCGCCGCAAAGCTTGGCTCACAGCGCTGATTAACGTTTTAATGGTTGGCTTGGGCTACTGGGGTTTAGCGATCGCTCCCTGGTTTCTT
>NZ_JACJOQ010000260.1:0-2508 GCF_014695635.1 Coleofasciculus sp. FACHB-712
CCGTACCATGACTTCAGGTTTTTTGGGAACTTCACCCCTCAGCTTAGCGCGAATCTAGTCAAACAGGAGCTTCGGGATATCTTGACAATTCTGCGATAATAGGGGATCGCCCTTAATGAGCGCTCTAAGTCTGGGCATTCCCACTCAGAATCACCGAGATAGCTCTGCTGTGTGGCGATCCATTCCAAAGTAAGGAATTGATTGTGACCCGATCTGAGATTGAAGCGGCACTGCAAGCAGCATTTAGTCTATGTGAGGAGGCTGTATATCCTCTCAGCGATATGCAGAAGCAAATTCTGCTGCAAGTTCTTGTCAAGGAACTGCTGGGTGCCCAAGGGGAGAACCCGGCGAGTGGTGATGAAAATGCCGATGGTGCGAATCCATTGGAGGAACTGACAGCAGAACAAGTCAAAGCTTTACTGCAATTTGTCAAGGAACAAGAAAGACAAAATCGCTCTTGGAAGATTACGTTACTCAATGACTGGTTGAATAATCAAGATTCGGGAGCGATGCAATTTTTACGCGATCGCTATGGCTTTGGGTGGCTCTATCGCATTCAGCCGGTTCATCTGGCTGAGTATTATGAGCGGGAGGGCAAGCAAGGGTTAAAGCTGAAAGTAGGCGATCGCATTGAGGTTTCTAATGGTCTGTGGGAGTGGGTGCAAGAAAACGGCCCCTGTAGTCGCGAATGGTTTCCCTGCACGGTGGTTGGGGTTTACGAGACCACAGAGAGCGGGGTCTCTCATACTAACTGCATTATCCGGTTTGAGAATGGCAGCGAGTATGAGATTCAAGGCATTTACGAATGGAATCGTTTTAACTGGCAATGGCCCAAAAATTAGAGATTCCGATTCTTGTAAAGATTAACTGCAAACTCATCCAGAATCGTGGTTCCCGATAGCTGCTGCGTTTGCGCCAACTGGTAACGAGATTGCAAAACTCGCTGGATTTCCTGCTGAATTTGCTGTTTTTCTGCCTCCGTTTTGGGAGCCTTATTCACAGGACGGGCGCTCTCTAACCAGAGAATCCGAGGATATTGCGTTGCTTGTCCGCTTGTCAGAACTTTTTCTAAAGCAGGTGCAAGGTCGGCAGGATGCTGTGCTAATAGCTGAACCGGGGCAGTGAGAGGAAGATAATAAGCCAAACGCAGAATGTGACCCCAAGCGCGGGAGTTCATCACGATTAAAGTTGGCGTTGTAGGTTCCTGTTGAATCAAATCTGCTATCTGATGGAACATCGAGCGGTTTCTCGTGCTGAAGTCCCCGATGCTGATGCCCAGATACAACAGCAGCAAACCTGCTACCGCTACTCCGCGCCAGCGTCCCGCCGCCCGTTCCAGCCATAAAGCAATTAATAGCAAGCATCCAGGCAAAACAAAAATCAGTGCCCTTCCACCGCCAAAGCCAATCGTGTATTTGCCAGCGAGAATATCCACTGCAAATGCAATGCACAGGGGCAAAATTCCCAGTGACAAAGCCATGAATAAGGTACGACGCTTTCCTTGCCGCCAGAGGCTAAAGGTACACCCGGCTAGTAACAAAATTATCAGGCACCCTGCCACAATCGCGAGGGTCGCTTCTGCGGGAGTTTTGACGACATCTCCCACCCAGTCTCCCAGTAACAAGTGACTGCTCAAGGTTTGGGTAACATCTGCGAAATGATTTCCCTTGGAAAACTGATTGCCCACTTCACCCAGACGCCCCTGCTTCCGAGTTCCCCAAACAAACCAAGGCATCCACAGCAATACACCCGCCCCCAAACGCAATCCGTGCTGCCACCACCGCCGCCGGTCAAAGATGAGGACAAAGATGCCTAGGGTCATCACCCAGTAGACAAAAAGATACTGCGTCAGCAGTCCAGCAGCGACTGAAACAATCAGAATCGCACTCCAGAGAATCGATGAGCGGTTGCTGGGATGATGGGATGATGGCGTGGCGTCTGGTTGAATTTCCCACTCGGAGGCTCGGAGACTCTCTGTTGCTCCTTTTGTGTCAACCAGATGCAGCATTGCCCAGGTGCTGAGAATCGTCCATAAAATCAGCGGGCCATACATCCGGGCATTTAAAGAGTGGAATAAATAGAAAGGATTTGTACCGAGTAAGGCGGCAAAAATCAGTCCGCCGCGATGTCCCATCACAAAACGTCCTAATCCGTAAGCGCCGCCAATTGCACCTACACTCAGCAATGCGCCCAGACCTCGTAAGGCAGCTTCGCTATTGCCAAATAGCTGTAGCCAGAAGTACAGGCTGAAATAAGAAAGCGGCGGATGGACATCGCCCAAGATACCTTTATAGACATCTTTGATCGTTCCTACGACATCACCGGCTCGTGGGATCAATAAAGCGCTGTAGTCCCGCAGGTTGACGGGTTGCGCTCCCGGAGCTTGATAGTCAATGCCGTGACCGCTGGCGAGGATCAGGGATAGAACTTCGTCGTACCAAAATTCTCGGCTGCCTAGATAGATAATTCTTAACAAAACAGCGATCGCGATCGCGCCTAGGAGCAACA
>NZ_JACJOQ010000261.1:0-1683 GCF_014695635.1 Coleofasciculus sp. FACHB-712
AGGACTTGATAAAGCCCCATGTGGTTCTGTTCAAAGGCAAGAGCGAAACCGATGAGATAGAGCCGCCATAATCGGACTTTACGTTCGCTGCTGAGGGCGATCGCTTTCTCCATCACTGCATCCAAATTAGCTGCCCAACAGCGCATTGTTTTAGCGTAGTGCATCCGCCAAGCATCAACATCGACAATCTCCCATCCCCTCTCTTCAGCGACAGCTAAAGAATCGGACAGCCTGGACAGCTCTCCGTCTGGGAAGATATAACGTTGAACAAAGCGTTCGTTGAGGCTGGAACCGTCCCATTTTTCTGACGCGGTGATGCCGTGATTGAGAAACAAACCCTCAGGCTTCAAGGTAGAGAAGGCACTCTGAAAATAAATCGGGTAGTTTTTAATTCCTACGTGTTCAACCATCCCAACTGAAACAATTTTGTCAAAGGTTGGCGTTTGGGGTAAGTTTCGATAGTCGAGAAGCTCGACTTTTAGCTGGGTGTCCAAACCTTCTTTCGCGATCGCTTGTTGGTTAAAAGCCAGCTGCTCTTTACTCAGAGTAATGCCATATCCCTTCACTCCGTAATGAGTTACAGCCCAGCGTAGCAAAGCTCCCCAGCCACAGCCAATATCTAATAAATATTCGCCGGGTTTTAATTGGAGTTTACGGCAGATCAAATCAAGCTTTGCCTGCTGAGCTTCTTGCAGGCTCATCTGAGGATGTTCAAAATAGGCACAAGAATAGACGAGTAAAGGATCGAGCCAAAGACGGTAAAAATCATTGCCAACATCATAGTGATATTGAACAACTGCCAAGTCGCGATCGCGACTATGAGCGATCAATTTCTGCCAAGGTGATTTCTCTGGCTGCGATAAAGGCAATTGGGGTAGACTCAGTGCTTCCATCCAAGCTTTGATTGCTTTGCTGCGATCGCATTGGGAAAAGGAAAGCGCTTCTAAGAGCATCAGATCGTCGATGTTACCTGTAAAGTCTAAAAAGCCCCGAAGGTAAGCTTCCGCTAGAACCAAAGGATCTTGACTCAGAATTAGCGTCCGGATGACTCCGGGATGATGAATCTGCAAAGTGAGTTGAGGAAGCGAGTCATCAAAAGTTTCATTGGTCATTATCTTGTCTGTCCCCCAGCAATCGATGCAGAATTTCAGAGGCAGTAGAGAAAACCGTTCGCTCAAGATATCTCGGATGCCGGTAGGAACAGAAGAATATGACATAGTTGATTTAGCGTGTTAGTGGTTATGTGTCAGTAGCAATTGGGGATTTTGGATTTGCTCTCACCCAACGGTGAGGCAACCTTAGCCTGACGATGTAGAGCAACAACGCCGAAATGGTACTAATGATGAGTTTTCAACTCAGCACCATTCATATCTACAGAGGAATAACCATTAATCACTAACAGCGCGTGAAATTTTTCTACACTTGTCTAATCGCAGGCGAGACGACTGCGCGATCGCAGATTCGCCAAAGTTGCATAAACATGGCGGTAGAAAATCTAGCAATTCTCTATCGGATACAGTATGGTTTAACCCCACCCCAACTCCTGCCCGCTTTTCCGGGAGCAGGGTGATTTCATACAAACAAAGAAAAATGAGAATAATGCTTAAAGGTGATTGAAAATCAACCAATGATTCGGATGAATATCATTGAACAATTACAACAAATCCCAGATTATCGTCATAT
>NZ_JACJOQ010000262.1:0-1693 GCF_014695635.1 Coleofasciculus sp. FACHB-712
TCGAGGTGCAATTTTGCTATGGCTCCCGTGGCAAGCCAGCATTAGCTGGAACGCACGGAGAAAGTAACCTTCGGTTTAATTTATCTCACTCTCAAGATATCTGCCTGTATGCACTAACACGCGATCGCCAGATCGGTGTCGATGTTGAATACATTCGTTCGGTTGCCGAAGTTGAAACGATCGCTAAACGATTCTTTTCGGCGCGAGAAAATGCCGTTTTGCGTGCCTTGCCTGCACATCAGAAGCAGCAAGCATTTTTAAACGCCTGGACTCGCAAAGAAGCTTATCTAAAAGCAATTGGAGAAGGGCTGGCTCGACCTCTGGATCAAATTGAGGTAACGCTGGCTCCAGGGGAACCAGCGATGTTGCTGAGCATTGAAGGCGATCGCTTTCAATGCGATCGCTGGTCACTCCAAGAATTGAAACCGGAACTCGACTACGTAGCCGCTCTTGCTGTGGAAGGAACTGGCACTTGCACCCGCTGCTGGCAATGGGATGCTAGCAATGGTTAGATAAAAACGACTAAATGCTGAGGGTAGGTAGTCGGTGAAAATTCTCACCCCTCCCCCCTGCTTCCTTTCTAATCGGGTGAAAGTCCCTTCGATGCTAGCCATTCCCGATTAAACAGCCGCGACTGATAACGAGCGCCGCTATCGCAGAGGATGGTCACAATCGTATGACCTGGCCCCATCTGCTTGGCGAGTTCTACGGCTGCTCCCACATTAATTCCTGTGGAGCCACCCAGAAACAGTCCTTCCTCTCTTAAAAGTCTGTAGACAACCCGTACCGCTTCGGTATCATCAATTTGGATAGCATCGTCTATCGGTACACCTTCCATATTGGCAGTGACGCGGCTATTGCCAATTCCTTCTGTGATTGAGTTGCCCTCACTCTTCGTTTCACCCGTCTTGATATAACTGTAGAGGGCGCTGCCCATCGGGTCTGCTAAGACGGTTTTAACAGCAGGATTTTTTTCTTTCAGGTACATCGCTACACCCGCTAAGGTGCCGCCAGTCCCCGTGGCTGTAACCCAAGCATTCACTTTACCGTCCGTTTGTTCCCAGATTTCTTTTGCGGTAGTTTCGTAGTGCGCTTGTCGATTGGCTAAATTATCAAATTGATTCGCCCAAATCGTGTTTTCCATCTCAGACGCAATTTTGCCGGAGAGCCTGACATAGTTGTTGGGGTTGCTGTAAGGTACAGCTGGAACGGGACGAACTTCTGCGCCCAGCGTCCTCAAAGCATCCATCTTTTCCTGAGACTGGGTATCTGGGATGATAATCAGGCATTTGTAGCCCTTGGCGTTGCAAATATGAGCTAAACCGATGCCGGTGTTCCCGGCGGTTCCCTCAACAACTGTACCGCCAGGTTTGAGCAAACCTTTTTTTTCGGCGTCTTCAATGATATAAAGTGCTGCCCGGTCTTTCACAGAACCGCCTGGATTGAGAAATTCTGCTTTTCCCAGAATTTCACAACCTGTTTCATCGCTGAAGTTGTTTAAGCGGATGAGCGGTGTGTTGCCAACTGTCTCTACAAAACCCTTTTTGATATCCATTCTGAAATTACCTAAGTTCTTCCCTATAAAAATTTTGGCGTATCGCGGTAGTCCGACTCGACTTTTACCAAACTTTAGTCATATTGAGGGAAAATCCAGGCAAAACGCGATCGCCACTTACCGTGTCGGGATTGTCTA
>NZ_JACJOQ010000263.1:0-1698 GCF_014695635.1 Coleofasciculus sp. FACHB-712
TGTTCTAGTCCAGAAATCGTGGGTAGGATGATGTACTTGACATCTCCGTGTTCTGCTACCAATTCTTTGACAAGCCGGATACACTCAGGAGTCGGCGCAACAGGCGCATAGACGAGCAAACCCCCTTCATCTAGCTTAACGACTGTCATGCGAATCGGCACGACAACGTAGAAGATGCCCTGAAGCTGGTCAAAAGTCCAGACTGTATCCTGAACAACTTCTTTGCGAATAGTCCGCCGACTGCCAAAAGGATAGAGAGGCAAAGTGAACCAGAAAGACCAGGAAAAGTCCCTCAGATGAATCTGTTCTTCGTTTAGTGTGCGTTCATCATCAGCCACTTCACGACCCCCTTCCGCATTCGCTCAATCTGTGTTTATTTGAACTTCAGAAGTTGGAGTGTAGCAAATTGTTGTCACAATAAACTACATTTTTGTTAAAACTCAGCCTGCTTATACCATTTTAGATTTTAGATTTCAAATTTTGGATGGTAGAAGACTGGCAGCGATCGCGTACAGCCCTTTGGGCATGAAAACAGCGAAGCGAGGCGTTAGCCTAACGCTGACTTGTCAGTTCGCGTCCTTGCCAGTAGCCACTAACAACAATTTATTTGTACTATAGCGCCCCTAAATGATTCCTGAAGGCGAGATACCCGAAAACTCTTACGGAGTCGGGTATCTGAAGGGTTAGCTCACCATTCAAATGCTAGGATTGCGACTACACGCTATTGAAGGCTGAACGCGGTTTCTGGGCGATTGCACAAGAACTCCGGAATTTGGGATTTTACGGTTGAAGTCTTTGAGATGGTTTTTTTTAAAGAGCGATCGCGTCTGTATGTCACGACTAAGGGAGTGTGGCTTGAGATGAACCCAATTTACTTAGTTACAGCCATTTTTCTCGTCTTTGTCACCTACACAAAACCTAGTTGGTTTTGGCAAACCCGAAAGACACTCCTCATTAGGCGTAGAATTGGCGATCGCGCTACAGCTATTTTTTGTTACGCACTTGCAGTAACGCTCATCATCAGCGCGATTATTTAATAATTGCTCCCACAAGCCTTTCCTTCTGCAAGGCTTGCTAGTATGCCAATGCCCTTGGTAAATCTTTGGCATACTAGCGCTTTCTCCTTGCGTTCTTTTCCCTAAAACTCAAGCTAGAAATAACCGTTTATAACTCAACTTTGGGTTGGGAGAATTGTTAGGGAGATACGGCTTTCAATCCTTTAGCTGTTAGAATCACCTCAGCTCCTTTCTTTACTGTTAAGGTTGTTGAAGAGTCAGCTCCTTCAGGCTGATCGGGATTGCTGATTGGTGTCTCAAGAATGTAAAAATAATCCCCATTCGCCCACCCTGTAGTGCAACTTCCATCCCGGCAAGTGATTTTACCTCCAGTTAAATTGATGCATTTTCCATTAGCATCACAACCACGGTAGCTAAGATTTCCCGTTCCATTGACTCCTGACCAAGATTTGGCATTACCAACCGTTATTGTCCACTCACCATTACTGAGAGTTTGTGAGTCAGTTAGAGCTTGAGAGTTTCCATCCTCGATAATCTCCATTTTGGTGATGAGAGATTCTTGTTTGCTTTTACCGCAAGGTTCGATGCTTTCACAATCATTAACGGAGAGGATTTCATAAGAGTTACGAACTTTCTTATTCAAGAAAGTTTTTTCTTGTTCGCAGACTTCAAATGATGCGCC
>NZ_JACJOQ010000264.1:0-1784 GCF_014695635.1 Coleofasciculus sp. FACHB-712
GCCGTGACCGCTGGCGAGGATCAGGGATAGAACTTCGTCGTACCAAAATTCTCGGCTGCCTAGATAGATAATTCTTAACAAAACAGCGATCGCGATCGCGCCTAGGAGCAACATCTCCAGCGACAACCAGCGCCGCGATGATTTAGGAACTGTGAAGCTTCGGCTCATAATATTGACGAAATTAGAATTTAGGTTAAAGTGCAGTCAAGTTAGGTGAAACTTGACATATATTAGCTTGTCTTTGTTTTTTTATGTCCTTAGATATTGACCCAGTAGAACTCTCTGTGGTAGTACCGCTTTACAACGAGGAGGACAATATTGACTACTTGTTTGAGCGGCTGCTATCGGTACTAGAAACCGTAAATACAACCTACGAGATTGTTTGCGTGAATGATGGCAGTAAGGACAATACCCTGAAGTGTCTAATTGAGCATCATTATCGTAACCCAGCGATTAAAGTCGTCAACTTGTCCCGCAACTTTGGCAAAGAAGTCGCCCTCAGTGCCGGACTTGACTATGCTGCGGGTGCTGCGGTAATCCCAATTGATGCCGACTTGCAAGATCCGCCAGAGTTAATTAAGGAACTGGTAGACAAATGGCGCGAAGGCTATGATGTCGTTTATGCAACTAGGCGATCGCGTGATGAAGGTTGGCTGAAAAACTCTACAGCCAAAGCTTTCTATCAGATCATTGGCAAGATGAGTCGCGTCCCCATCCCCCGCAATACCGGGGACTTTCGGTTGCTCGATCGGCGTGTGGTAGAAGCCATCAAGCTACTGCCAGAACGAACCCGATTTATGAAAGGACTCTTTGCTTGGGTGGGTTTCAAGCAAACCTCTGTTTTATTCGATCGTCCCCCACGTTATAAGGGAACCACGACTTGGAACTATTGGCGTCTGTGGAACTTTGCCCTAGATGGGATTACTTCCTTTAGTTTTCTCCCTTTAAAAGTATGGAGTTACGTGGGCGTCACGATATCTTTTTTGTCATTTATTTACGCTAGCTTCTTATTCTTTCGCACTCTAATTTTTGGGATCGATCTTCCGGGTTATGCTTCCATCATGGTGGCGGTGTTATTTCTGGGAGGCATCCAGTTAATAACACTGGGAATCATTGGCGAGTATCTTGGTCGTGTTTACGAAGAAGTCAAAGGACGTCCGCTTTATTTAGTGCGTGAAGCTTATGGTTTCAAAAGTCAAGAGTCAACCGAAAAGCGTCACAAATCAGAAATAAGCACTCAAGAGGCTTTAGTAATATCTGAAGAACGAATAAGCAAGGATTAATCGCGAATAACTCCGGACTTACGCGCTGAAAGCTTGAAACCTAGCTCCCCCTAACCTCTCTAAAAAAGGGAGAACCAGAAAAGTTCCCCAATTTATCGAGGGATTTAGGGGGATCTCTGCGTAAGCCCTATTACTAATGACAAATGATTAATGGCTAAAAACAAAGGAGTTTTTGTTGAACGCTAAAAGTGGCATTTTCCTATTGACTGCCGTCTGCATTGTAGCGACGGGACTCGCAGTA
Source organism: Coleofasciculus sp. FACHB-712 (assembly GCF_014695635.1). NCBI lineage: Bacteria > Bacillati > Cyanobacteriota > Cyanophyceae > Coleofasciculales > Coleofasciculaceae > Coleofasciculus > Coleofasciculus sp. FACHB-712. Next base: position 1,525 of record NZ_JACJOQ010000264.1, read on the forward strand.
TATTTTTTGGGAGGCATCGATCCAGCTCAACTCCAAACATGGCTAAATCAAGCTGGTATCTGGGCACCAATTATTTATATCGTTTTCTATACCTTGGCGACACTGTTAATCTTGCCTTCTACAGCACTAAATCTCACCAGTGGCGCAATTTTTGGTCCTTGGTTGGGGACGCTTTGGACGAGTATTGCCGCCGTGATTGCGGCTGTAGTGGCTTTTGCCTTTACGCGCACGGTGGGGCGTGAATTTGTCGTTCAAAAGTT
>NZ_JACJOQ010000265.1:0-1792 GCF_014695635.1 Coleofasciculus sp. FACHB-712
ATTCTACTTGAACAGGCTTTATCTCCTGTTCGTTGAATGCGGTGAGGCTAGCTCTCAGATTCCCATTTGACCAGTGTATGGCTGTGAGATGATACTTGTAGTCTTCTCCGTATTTAGCGCGATAATTGTACATTTGTTTTAAGGTCTAACGGCTAGCGTTATCGATTGCAGATCAGCTTGAACTCAGCACAAGAAGCATTAGTCAATCCGGTACACGCAGTTGTTAGCCATGCCACTAAACAAGTTAAAGTTCCATTTGCATATTACAACCCTCATAAGGGCAAGGTCGTCCAACTCCTTTCCGAAACTATGACTATCTAAACGAATTTGATATGACCTCAAAAGTGTTCCCAATTTAAAATCCCGGCACTCGTATCCTGAATGCCGGGAAAGATTTAAGTCGCTGAGCCTATATGAGAGATTTCCCGGTTCCGTAGAATCAATCTGATGCTGTGAGGTTTTTCCACTAAACTACCCCTGCATAATTAGAGCAGGGGACGGGATTTGAACCCGCGTCTCGCTAGCCTTGTTCTACAGAGAATGATACAGGGAGCGATTTTTAAAATGAGATTGGAGCAATAGCTTGAGCTTTATTCTGAGCTTAATGCGCTAGGGCGGCTTTACCATTTGCCTACCCCCAGATAAACTGGGGGGCAGGAATCGAACCTGCAAATCCCTACTCGCTAAAAATGAACTTGTACTCCAAATCCAGTGTAGTTTAATCTGCAAATAAATAGCCAAAAATCGCATTAGCAACTTGCCGCTGCTGCACTTCCTTGCTATTGGCTTCTTCTCTAGCTTGAATCACGGCTTTTTGTAACATATCCACTCTACGCAGCATTCGATTCACGCGGTCTTGAGGAAGTGCGCCTGAGAACTCAATCAAACTCCAAGTTCCTTCCACAATATCTTTGGATACCTCCTTTATTTGAGCAGGGTGATGTTCCGTTGCTTCATAGGCAACCACAAAATCAGTAATTTTCTTAGTTTTCACAGTTTCTTTGGGACTGGTGACGTAGCATCCTCGATTGGGGTCATGCTGCCAGTCTTTGTCAATCGAAAGCACGGGTAGCGAAGCAATAAACGTCTTCACATCCTGAAGCTGCTTTTCGAGAAATAATAGATAGGAAACAGGAACATCTGCAATAATAGTCTGTCCATCTACTGTTACAGATGCTTTAGCTTCAGTATTAGCGTAGTCCTGAGTAGCTGCTAGGTCTAAAAATTCAGAGCAAGATTGCACAAACTTTTCGATCAACTCCTCAGCCTTCAGCGTCAGTTTTTGCGATTCAGGAGGATATACAAATCCATCCTCTTCTCTAGGCTGGTAAGTTCTGCTCAATCCTTGAAACAAGGTACTCTTCTGACCCAGTTGCGATACTTCGGCTTTGCCTTTGTTGGCATTTGCTTTAACAGATTGCAACACAGCGATCAACTGATTTAGCTTCATAGAATTACCAAAATTGGTCAATTCAATTATTGCCTAGCCGATAGAGCTAACTTCTGAATTTGCAGGGAAAACTTATTGGAACAGGTGGCTTACAGATAACCACAGGTTAAACTGAATAAACGCCCAAGCCGTCCGACGCATGAGAAACCCATGCATATTCTGTTCGTTGAAGATGAAGCGAAAATTGCCAACTTCGTCCGAGCTGGATTGAAGGAACAGGGATTTGTCGTCGATTACTGTGACAACGGAGACGAGGGGTATACTCGCGCCTTGGACAACGAGTATGACGCGCTCGTGCTTGACATCATGGTGCCGGGAAAAGATGGTTTGTCTATCCTCAAG
>NZ_JACJOQ010000266.1:0-1794 GCF_014695635.1 Coleofasciculus sp. FACHB-712
AAGTTGCGAGTCGCCCTGAGTGAGCCTGTGTAAAGTGGCTGCGCGATCGCAACTCTAGCCCCTAGCCTCTAATCCCTGTCATACAGCCCATGTCCACACTGATTGAAGTCAATACACCCGATGCTGAGACTGCGACGCCCCAAGCCAAGAATGTCGGGGAAGAAACAGCACAAAACAGCCAGTCTGCTGCCAAAACCATCCTGACGATCGAAGACATTCAAAAATTGCTGCCCCATCGGTATCCTTTTGCATTGGTGGATCGGATTATCGAGTACGTGCCCGGAGAAAGGGCTGTGGGCATCAAAAATGTCACCTTTAACGAACCCCATTTTCAAGGGCATTTCCCCGGTCGTCCGATTATGCCTGGGGTATTAATTGTGGAAGCAATGGCTCAAGTGGGCGGGATCGTATTGACCCAACTCCCAGATATTGAAAGCGGCTTATTTATGTTTGCTGGCATTGATAAAGTCCGCTTCCGTCGCCCCGTAGTACCGGGAGATCAGCTAGTCATGACCGTGGAACTGCTGTGTGTCAAACGGCGTCGTTTTGGAAAGATGCACGCCCGTGCCGAAGTCGATGGTCAATTGGCTACAGAAGGCGAACTGATGTTTTCCATCGTTGACTAAAACAGTCATGAGGACTGAGGAGTGTTTGCTTAGCGCTACTCTATTCGCAGGCTAAAAAACAGGTTTGAGAAAAGAAGTTTGATGGCACATTAGTTGAAGAAGCTGATGGTTAAATTCTGACTCATAACTCCTAACGCTAACTTTATTCCTCATTCCTCAGTTTTGATTTGTGACTTGTCACTTTTGTTTACTCAGTCCGTGCTTCGCTAACAGTCCGCGCGATCGCGCCGAAGAGCGCTAACAGTCCTGTATATGATTCATCCCACCGCGATAATTCACCCTGACGCTCAACTACACCCCAGCGTGCAAGTTGGGCCTTATGCGGTGATTGGAGAACAAGTAAAAATTGGTGCTGAAACCACGATTGGCGCTCATGTTGTAATCGAGGGACCAACGGAAATTGGCACCCAAAATCACATTTTTCCGGGGGCAGCAATTGGCTTAGAACCCCAAGACCTCAAGTATGACGGGGCTAAAACCTGGGTAAAAATTGGTGATGGCAATCGAATTCGAGAGTATGTCACAATTAACCGGGCAACTGGCGAAGGTGAAGCGACGGTAATTGGCAATGGCAACTTGTTGATGGCTTATGTCCACGTTGCTCATAATTGCGCGATCGCAGATAAAGTGATTATTTCCAATGCGGTGTCGCTCGCTGGGCACGTCCAGATTGATTCGCGGGCGGTGATTGGTGGCGTCCTAGGGATTCATCAATTTGTCCACATCGGGCGAGGCGCGATGGTGGGTGGGATGAGTCGCATTGACCGCGATGTGCCTCCTTATCTGCTCGTAGAGGGAAATCCATCGCGGGTACGCAGTCTCAACTTGGTGGGACTTAAACGCGCTGGTTTATCTGCCGCTGAGTTGGGAATTCTCAAAAAAGCTTTTCGGATTCTCTATCGTTCTGGATTACCCCTGAATCAATCCCTAGAACAACTGGATCTGCTCCCAGATAACGAATACTTGCAACACCTGCGCCGGTTCCTGCAACTTTCTCAAGCGCCAGGGCGGCGCGGTCCGATTCCAGGGAAAAGAACGAAGAATAAGGATGAAGAGTAATTGGGAAAAAAGTTGTAGAGACGCCCTAAACCGCGTCTGAGTTTTGAGTTCAAAGTAATTTGTTTCATTCAAAACTCAACTCAAAACTCAAAACTCGATTACCCATTAC
>NZ_JACJOQ010000267.1:0-1812 GCF_014695635.1 Coleofasciculus sp. FACHB-712
ACCAAAAACCCCAGGCGAATATCCCTTTACCTGTGGAATGAATATGGCTAGAGGTGTCTTGGAAGTAAAAGCAGCCGGAACGGCAAATCAAGAGGAGTAAAATAATGAAAAATAAGTCAATGCTTTTGGGTTTGGTTGGTTTAGTGGCAGGAAGCGCGATCGCTACAGGCGCAGTCACTCATACGATGAAAATGAAGGATGGAACGATGCAAGCGACCTCTACAAACACTAGGAATGACTCCCATAAGGGGCATCATGCGGCTGGAGGCGACCCTCATGAGGGACATCAGATGGGGCACGGATCGAAGCACGAATCGGCGCACGAATCGATGCCTGAAACTGAGGCAGCGCAGGCGAAGCTGACGATTCAAGGAACAATTACCCCAAACAAACCCGTTTCTTTAGCGATTGATATTCAAGACAAATCCGGGAAAGCGATCGCTAAGTTTGACACTTTTCAAGAAAAACTGATGCACTTGATTGTTGTCAGTGACGATCTCCAGTATTTCAGCCATCTTCATCCCACATACAAGCAGAATGGGCGTTTTGAAGTCGAGGCAAGTTTTCCTCAACCGGGTAACTACACTCTTTTGAATGACTACAAACCAGCCGGTCAAAAGGAACAAGTCTCGGCAGTAAAAACACAGATTCCTGGTAAAATTTTATCTGCGCCAGCAATCGATCTAAATCGGTTTAAAACTTTCGGAAATACAAAAGCGAATCTTGTATTTTCTGAGTCAACCCTCAAAGCAGGTAAAGATGTTACCTTAACGTTTGATCTGCGAGACGCTTCTAACACTCAACCCGTCAAAGACTTGCAACCGTACTTAGGAGAAAAAGGTCATTTAGTCATTCTCCGACAGTCACCAAGCTTAACAGCCGCAGATTACATTCACGCCCATGCCATGAAAGATACTCCTGAAGGTCAGGTTCTTTTCCATACCAAATTTCCCGAACCAGGAAAATATAAACTCTGGGGTCAGTTTAACCGCAACGGTAAGATTGTTACCGCTGATTTCTGGGTAGAAGTTCTCTAACACAATGAATTCAACCCCTTGAGCATACCTATAGCAATCCTAATTTCACTCGCAACACCATTCTTTCTCTCTTCTTCTCTTCTCTCTGCGCCCTCTGCGTCCTCTGCGGTTCGTTAAAAACAACAAAGATAAATTTCACATTGGATTGCTATAGCCTTGCTCAACAAACTTAGACAAACTTACCTCATCGGAAATGGCTAACTTGATGTAGACGATAAACACAATTCCTAAGCTTCTTCTCCCCAAGTTTTTAGCTGAAAATACACTAACACTAGCGTTACTGCTAACAGCACAGTTGCCGCCGCTGCGGCATAACCAAAATCAAATTGGGCAAACGCTTGGTCGTAGATGTAGTAAACCAGCAAATTAGTCGAGTTTAATGGCCCACCGCCGGTAATAACGTAAACTTGCTCGAAACTCCGCAGGGTAAAAATAGCCGTCGTGACGGTGGCAAAGATGAGAGTCGGGCGCAATCCTGGCAGGGTAATGTACCAAAATTGCTGCCAGGAATTGGCACCATCTAGTTCTGCCGCTTCATAGCGACTGGAGGGAATCGCCTGCAACCCTGCCAAAAACACCACCATATTGAAACCCAATTGCTTCCAAATGCTTAACAAAATCAGCACTGGCATCGCCCAAAACGTGCTACCCAGCCAGGAAATCGGTTCAATTCCGATAGCATTTAGAAATGCGTTTACTGGCCCTTCGGTTTGAAACAACCAGCGAAACCCCAAACCAGCTGCCACAAGACTAACGATTGAGGGGATAAAATAGG
>NZ_JACJOQ010000268.1:0-1817 GCF_014695635.1 Coleofasciculus sp. FACHB-712
CTGACGCAGGACGCGATCGCCCATATAGTGAATTTCTAATGGCGGTTTTTCTAACTTTTTCTTTTCGACGGCAACTTCAGTCGTCATAGCATTCTGGCTCGCAGATACAGCTTATATGTTCAATGGGTGGAGTTTTTTTATCTTAACAGTTCTCAGTTGTTGCCTCCCTTACTACTTAACTCACTTACTCTCTTCCCCAACACCTACTTTCATCAACAACGCGCCGAACGCGGTAGCATAAATTTTTCTCCCTCTGCCGCAAATTTCCCCTTCACCATTAGCACCGTCTCATCAAATGCGTGGGGAAACGCCCTGATATCTCCTGCATCCAAAAGTTCAGGGCTAAAGTATATCGTGATGTCTTCAATGGTTTGGGGTATTCTGTCGATAATTTCTTTCAATGGGTATATCTGCGTTGCCACGATATCAAAAAGGTGGAGTTGAGTCTCTTTTATCTCCATGCAAGCGATTAAATCCAAATCTTCTGCATAGTATATAGGGCGACTTCCTTCATTGAAGCAAAATACGGCTTTCTCTTTCACAATTCCAACAATATTAGAAACTGGTATCCGCGTTTCTAACAGTCTATGTAGCAATTTTAAATCCTTGTCATTATCAAAATTCAGGATTCTAAAACTATCCCTGCCGCTCTGGGAATCCCATCTAATTTTAAACACGTATTCTTCGAGTTTCCGAAAGCCGAAAGGCGTATAAAACTCCGGGTTCGGTGTTGTCAATACCAGCGTTCCATAGCGTTTATCGCAATATTCCAGCACCTCCTCCATTACTTCGCGGTAGTAGCCGCGCCTACGAAATTCTGCCCGCGTGCAGACTCCATGTATTCCCCCCACTTTCACCTTTTGTCCCATAATTTGCATAGGAATTTCTAACACTCCTATATGGGTAATAGCTATGTCCTCATGGAAGCGAATAAACGGAGTTGAAGCATCTTCCCAAGCTGCACCTAGTTTTCTCCCGCATTCTGTTAATTCCCCTAGTCCAGGAAATACGATTTCAACCAATTCAAATAACTTATTACTTAAACTGGAGTCAGTAGAGAATGACCGTTTAAAACGATACTGATTCATAACTTAAGCATAATTATCAACCTTCATACTACAAATACTACAACGTCTTAGACTTTCAAGGTAAGCGGGAGCAGTTCGGGAGAGTAGAATCTAATCCAGCTCTAAAATCTATTCTTCAAAGAATCGAACACCCATGCTATAAACTCTCTGATGATGCCTGTGGTTGAGGAGAAAATTCGTGTTTAAATTCCTGAGCAAACTAGACTACCTGCTGCGCGAAACCTTCCTGGGATTGCGGCGTGGAGGTTGGATGAATTGGGCGGCAATCAGTACCGTTACCGTTTTGCTGTTCCTATTCGGCATGAGTTTACAGGCATCCTGGCAGCTAGAACGCCTGCTGACTCAATTTGGGAGCCAGTTGGAAGTATCGGTATATTTAGATCCCGGAGCGCGGGTGGAACTTGTTGCCCCAATCGTGGGAAAAATGCCAGAAGTGGTCGATGTAAAAACCATTTCCAAAGAGCAAGCTTGGGAATCTTTGGTCAAAGAGCTGGGAATGTCAGAGATTGATGGTGCCACCCAGCAACTCGAAGGGAATCCTCTGGTGGATGAGCTGAAAGTCAAGGCGCGGACTTCTGAGGCAGTACCTGTCTTGGCGCAGAAGCTGAGGAAAGTACCAGGGGTAGATGACGTGCAGTATGTCGATGAGGCGGTACAACGGCTGGCTCAGCTCAATAAAGGTTTGAGCTATGTCAGTCTTACGATCACTACTGTCCTAACGATGACCGC
>NZ_JACJOQ010000269.1:0-1862 GCF_014695635.1 Coleofasciculus sp. FACHB-712
GCGATCGCTACATCAATCGCATCAGCGCCTGTAGTTGTTTGATTGTCTGGATTCATTGCAGCGTGGGATCGTGTTTACAAGAGCATTTTATGACTAAAACGCCCAGAATTCGCATCCCGCCAGAAGTCAGGAAGTATGTGTTTCAGCGCGATCGCTGTCAGTGCCAAAGTTGCGGCAAAACGGCGCTAGAAGCAAACCTCACGATTGACCACATCATACCGCTCTCTCGTGGCGGTTCTAATGACATCAGCAATCTACAAACCCTCTGTCTCCCCTGTAACCAGCGCAAAACCAACCATTTAGATCCTCGGTTCCGGCGTTATTTCGATCTTTAATCTAGAAAACACACCAGACTCGTTTTTAAAAATATACTGTCCGCGCAGCGCTGCTAACACTCCATCATTTGACGGGCAGAAAAAAACCGCCTCTAGCATGAGTCAGGGCGGTCTTCCTAAGCAATCGGAGGGTAGATAATAGATTACGCTGATGATTTTGTATCCTACTGTAACAGAATTTACCGAATCTGCCTCAAAATTGTTTATTGATGGCTTTCTAAACCCGATTTCTATAGAAACCGAGTTTTTTTATCGATAAACTCTTATCGTCCTGCGTAGGCATTCATCGGTTCCTTGATAAACCGGATGTAAAGATGCCTAAACGTGGACTTAATCACGCGAGGCATCGCGAAGTCGATAGGCATCATGTTAGTAGGAAGTTGCCAATCCAGCACCTTTAGATCATCCGGATGCAGTTGGGGAAAGTCAATTTCCTCCACGTTTGTGCATAGCCCTAACCTTATCGAAGCCGCCATAGTAGGGACGTTGAGAGGATCTACATTGAGAATTTCCACAATCGCCCGATCCAGGGCAAAGACATCAGACGATGCCGCTAAAATCCCTAAGAAGCGAGGTTCGCCACCGCTAGGGCCGTTCCCTTCATGTCCAATAATTGCATCTAAAATCGTTAGGGTAGGATTAATTGCTCTTGCAGTTTCTACTAACATTTCCCCAAATCGGGCGCTATCTTTCCCTGCTTCCATGTGCCACCAGGCTTTCATTTTTCCCGGTACGCAACCGAATAAGTTTTTGACCCCCATTGTCATCGTTAGCTGACAGTGGGATTTCAGTTTAGGCAGGTTAATTACCACATCTGCATCCATTGCTTCTTTGCACAACAACAGATGGTTGAACCCTTCGCTAACGGTTTCGTAACGCTTCCCTGTAAATTCCACTAGCGGTAGATTGAGTTCTTCCATAAGGGGAAGATAACCATTGGCTTTTGCCACACCCATCGCACTGCCAAATGCGGGACTATCCCCCAGGAAAGGCTTGCCACCTGCTTCCTGTACAAGTTTGGCAACACAGTAAACCAGTTCGGGACGGGTGACGCATTCTTTACTCGGATGTCCGCCAGTGAGTAAATTGGGCTTGAGGAGAACGCGATCGCCTGCTTTGACAAAAGCTTTGATTCCTCCCAAGGGTTCCAGCAAACTTTCCACGGATTCTCGCAATAATTGCCGCTCGTAGGAATTCGCACGAATTAAACTAACGGAAGGTTTCATGATTCTGCGTTTGTAATTGAGGATTGAGCGAATACAAGAATTTTGAATCAATTAAAGTGAGAATTGCCAGCCTCCAATTCTTCATGAAGACCTGGCAATTCTTAATCTAAAATCTCAAATTCTCAGCGATTGCTGCCACGAGTCAGGGCAGTTACCCGCTGGGCATTCGAGAAGACATCTTCTCCCTGGAGGTGAGGAATCGGGGGCTTCACCTCAACTTTGGTAATATTGGCGGTGTTAATAAAAACCGTTTCTTCAGGTAAGTGGAGAATCCACCAGGATTTATCTAAAAGCCGACGGA
>NZ_JACJOQ010000027.1:0-2739 GCF_014695635.1 Coleofasciculus sp. FACHB-712
ACTAGGCGATCGCGCACAAACACCACCAGTTCTGACCGCTGACGCTCGTGATTGCGCCACAACTCCTCATCCGGAATCGACTGCACCCGCTCCCACAACGGATCGTCTACTGGCGCGTCAGACCACTGAGGGCCAAGGTAGCGGTCATACAGCTCCTGCGTTGACTTCGCTACACAAGTGCGGGCGTGGACTCCATTGGTAATCGCGGTAATCGGCACCTCATTGAGTGGAAAATCTTTCCAGAGACTCTGAAACATCTTCCGCGACACCAACCCGTGCAGCTGAGCAACCCCATTGACAAAGCTCGATGTCTTCATCGCCAGTGCTGCCATGCTAAAGGGTGACGCCAAATCCCCAGTGTCCTCCCGTCCTAAGCCGAGAAACTCTTCGTGGGAAAGTCCGTAAATATCGGCATAGTGCCCCACGTAATAAAGAGCCTTATCCGGGGGGAACAAATCGAACCCAGCAGAGACAGGCGTGTGAGTCGTGAAAACTTGACTTGCTTGCGCCACTTGTTTAGCGGCGGCAAAATCCAGTTTCTCTTCCTGCATCAACATCCGGATGCGTTCCAGAATCAGAAACGCTGAGTGACCTTCATTCAGGTGATAAACAGTGGGTTTGTATCCCAGCGCTTTCAGCATCCGGAAGCCCCCGATGCCCAACATCATCTCCTGGTGAATCCGCATATCCAAGTCACCACCATACAGCTCGTCGGTGATGTCGTGGTCGTAGGGATTGTTCGGCTCAATGTTGGTATCGAGCAGGTATAGGGGCACAGTTCCCACTTGCACGCGCCAGACACGGGCATAGACGGTGCGCCCTGGATACTCTACAGAAATCCGCAGTTCCGAACCGTCAGGATTGCACTCCGGGTGCAACGGCATATTGTAGAAATCGTTAACCGGATAGCGTTCCTGCTGCCAACCATCGGCATTGAGGTACTGGGCAAAATACCCTTCCTGATAGAGTAAGCCGACGGCAACGAGGGGTAAGCCTAAGTCACTGGCTGATTTCAGATGGTCTCCCGCGAGAACGCCCAAGCCACCAGAGTAAATGGGCAGGCAGTCGGTTAGACCAAATTCCGCGCAGAAATAGGCATAACACTCCTGAGTCCTGAGTCCTGAGTCCTGAGGACTGAGCGAGGAAGCAGAAGAATTTTCTTGTTTCTTCTCAGTCCTCTGACCGTTCACCTCATTCCTGTGTTTGCGATACCACGTCCGTTCTTGCAGGTAGTCGTCTAGCTGGCGGCTGGCTCGTTCCATGTGGGCAACAAAGCCTTCATCTTCAGCAACTTCTTGTAGCCGCGCTTGAGAAATAGTTCCCAGCATTAGCACTGGATTGTGACGGCTGGATTCCCACAAATCGCGGTCTAGGCGGCGAAATAACTCTTTAGTTTCAAAGTTCCAATCCCAATGCAGGTTATATGCCAGTTTTCGTAAGGGTTCTAGTCTTGACGGCAAGGCGGGGGAAACGTTAAATGTCCGAATCGGCTGCATTGACAAAGCCTCAAAAGTCTTAATAGAGCTATTGTGTACTCACTTCCGCTACAAGTTGGATGCTCTTTATACTCTTTTTTTGGACTGGAAATGTTGATCCCTTTATCCAGCTAGCTGCCCTTAGCAAGCTGCCGCTTTCAATCTAAAATCCTAGTTTTTCCAGGGAATATTGAGAAAATTTGTTTAGAAAAGCGCTCCTAGCACGGGAGCGATCGCCTAAAAGTGCTTAACATCGCTTCTCCTACCACGCTACCCTTCGGCATCACCCATCGCATAATGCCCTGAATCGCCACGACTGTAACTAACTTATTGGCACAATAGTCGCATGTTTATCCTCCTAATTGTTCCCACGCTCTATAGCGAGCTGGGATCGCACGTTACGAAAGATCCTACTATTTTCTAGGTTCTGCAATTTACTCAATTTTGAGTGAGGAAAAAGCCAAAATACATGAACTGGGTGCGATCTCGTGGTATAAAAACAAAGCGATCGCTAGGGAAACTTCGCGCTCTGGCAATCGTCAGAGCAGTTTAAGCAGCTCAAACGACGGCTGGACTGACCGCTTGAGGTCAACAATCACTCCAGACTCAAGGCAAAAATGAAGCAATATTTCGGTATTATGAGAAAGTTGTTCTGCCTTTAAGGCAGCAACATTCAGCCTTTCCCGTCTGGAGTAGATATCGGTATGGTGACTCTCAAAATTGTCGTTTATATAGTCGTTGCCTTCTTCAGCCTGCTCTTTGTGTTTGGATTTTTGTCCAGCGATCCTTCCCGTAACCCAAAACGCCGGGATCTGGAATAAACAGCGATCGCTTTATGCCTCAGGCCGATGTCGGGGCAGCAGTCCACTGCGAGGCACCCTACTCAGAGTGCAGTTGAGGATAGGCATTGGTGCTGTCCGCTCAACTCCTGTTGCTAGAAGATGCCCCAACCAGTTCCGCCGCCCCCACCGCCTGCGATTATCAACACGTTGCCGCCAGAGGATGTCACTCCTCTAGCTGTCTCCGCTCAAACAATTGCATCGGATTCCCAGCGAACCCTGCAACCTGAGACCCTTGCTGCCCCGACGCAGCCGGAAACATTTGCGCCGGAGTCTTCTTCCTCGCTCTCTGTAATTTCTATCCCCACCAGAAAAGCTGCCCCCCTTGGTGCCCCAATTTCAGTGGGTCATCCAATTGTCAGGAATGGGAGTGGTAGGGAAGAAGCATCTGTGCAGACAGACCAGAATGACGACGACCCTGCATT
>NZ_JACJOQ010000270.1:0-1922 GCF_014695635.1 Coleofasciculus sp. FACHB-712
TTTTTAGAGCTTACTGCTTTCCGAGTTCTGGTAGGCTAATTTTCAGCAACACCGCCTGAAAATTTCATGACTTCAACTCTTTATCAGCAAATTCAGCAGTTCTACGACGCTTCCTCCGGTCTGTGGGAACAGATTTGGGGCGAACATATGCACCACGGATACTATGGCGCTGATGGTACTCTGAAAAAAGACCGGCGGCAAGCGCAAATTGACTTAATTGAAGAATTGCTTAAGTGGGGTGAGGTGCAGGTCGGGGAAGGCTTGACTGCCCCCGCAAATATCCTCGATGTCGGCTGCGGGATTGGCGGCAGTTCTCTTTACTTGGCGCAAAAATTTAACGCAGCAGCAACGGGAATCACCCTGAGTCCCGTCCAGGCGACTAGAGCCAAAGAACGGGCAGCCATTGCTGGATTAAGCGATCGCACATCGTTCCAGGTGGCAGACGCCCTGAATATGCCCTTTGCAGACGATTCCTTTGACTTTGTATGGTCGCTCGAAAGTGGCGAACATATGCCCAATAAGCAGAAGTTCTTGCAGGAGTGCTACCGGGTACTAAAGCCGGGGGGAACTTTTCTGATGGCAACCTGGTGTCATCGTCCTGTCGGAGGCGCAGATGGGCAGCTGACAGATGATGAGCGGAAACATCTGGCGGAAATTTACCGCGTGTATGCTTTGCCTTACGTGATTTCGCTGCCAGAATATGAAACGCTGGCTCGTAAAGTTTCCTTCGAGAATATTCGCACGGCAGATTGGTCAAAAGCTGTCGCCCCATTTTGGGATATCGTGATTGATTCGACGCTCGATCCCAAAGCCATTCTGGGTTTGCTTTTCTCTGGCTGGACAACGATTCAAGCGGCGCTTTCACTCGGATTAATGAGCCGGGGCTATGAGCAAGGCTTGATTCGATTCGGATTGCTCTGTGCGACTAAGAAATAACGTTTGGGAACAAAAATTGCTTAAAATCAAGCCTGAGTATTCATTCAGGCACGCATGAGCCAGATTTCTCCTGAAAAGTCTTCCCTTCCCAAAACCAGTCCTTCTGAGTCCCACCCGGTGCGGCGTACTGGTTCCTGGCTCTACGCCTTATGGAAGTTCTCCCGCCCTCATACGATTATTGGCACCAGCCTGAGCGTGACGGCGTTGTACGCGATCGCACTTGCAACAGCTTCCGGGGGCGTCACCAGCGTCGAACAGTTTTTGGGTGCATGGATTGCCTGTCTGGGCGGAAATGTCTACATTGTCGGGCTAAATCAGCTCGAAGATGTGGAAATTGACAAAATTAACAAACCCCATTTACCCATCGCTGCTGGTGAATTTTCTAGGGCGCAAGCTCAAATTATTGTCGCCATTAGTGGAAGTGTGGCGCTGCTGTTGGCGCTTCTTCTGGGACGATATTTACTGTTCACGGTGGGGGTTAGTTTAGCCATTGGCACTGCCTATTCTCTGCCGCCGATTCGGTTAAAACGATTTCCTTTTTGGGCAGCGCTGTGCATTTTCACCGTGCGCGGAGTCATTGTCAATTTAGGGCTGTTTTTACACTTCAATTGGGTATTGCAAAAAAGCCAAGTGATTCCGGCATCAGTCTGGGCGCTGACGATGTTTGTGTTGGTGTTTACGTTTGCGATCGCTATCTTTAAAGATATCCCCGACATGGAAGGAGATAAGCAGTACAACATCAACACGTTTACGATTCAACTCGGTAAGCCAGCCGTCTTTAATCTCTCTCTTTGGGTGATTACGGTCTGCTACCTGGGCATGATTGTGGCTGGGATATTATCCCTAAGTGCGGTTAATTCCACATTTTTGATAATTACTCATGTATTCGCACTCTTGTTGCTGTGGTGGCGAAGTAGAAGTGTAGATTTGCAGGATAAGAGCGCGATCGCATCTTTTTACCAATTTATTTGGAAACTCTTTTTCTT
>NZ_JACJOQ010000271.1:0-1940 GCF_014695635.1 Coleofasciculus sp. FACHB-712
AAGTACAAATCCAGTGCCTCGTCAATTTTCGCGTCGATCATGCCAAAATTGAGCATCAGATGCGCCATTGCTCGGTTGCGATGCCCGGTCGTTCGCTCTGACATGAACACGGAGATATCAATAAATAGGTTGTGTCCAACGTAACGCTGAAACATATCCAGCATCCGGTTTAAGCGCTCAGTTGGTCCCACTCCTTTAATTAAACTGGTGGTAGCGATCGCTCCCGCATTTACCATTGGGTTATACGGTCGCTTTGAGGATTCATCCAGCTTAATAATTGAGTTAAAAGCATCGCCAGTGGGTTCCACTCCCACCCTTTTTACAACGTAATCGCGCCCATGATCTTCCAGCGCCATTCCGTATACAAATGCCTTGGAAATCGACTGAAGAGTGAACAACTGTTCCCAATCACCGATTTCATAAACTTGACCATCCACGGTGACAATGCATATCCCGAACCAATCCGGGTCTGCCTTTGCAAGTTCCGGGATATAGTTTGCCAATACACCTTCATGGATTGACTTATACTTGATATGCAAGTTGTTGAGAAAGTCTTGCAGGATGGCACTTGCCATTTGTTATTGGTAATGAGTTCTTGGGAATGGGGAATCGCTAATTGTTTCGGGTGACATTAGCGATTAAAAATTAACGTAAACTTGCCGCCGCCTGTTTGATGGGTTCAAGCAAATCTAAAGGTACCTGAAGCATATTCAGCGTACTGCGATCTGGAGTTTTCGGATCAGGACTGGGACCATGATAATCGCTGCCGCCTGTCATCAGTAAGCCATATTCAGCACACAACTTTTTGAGATTTTGGATTTCTTTGGCGCTATGGTTAGGATGATAAACCTCAACGCCCATTAACCCAGCAGCAACCAATTCTTTCAGCACTTCCTTCACATCACCGCCTCGAAACAGGTAGGGATGCGCCCACACAGGCACGGCACCGCAAGAACATAACATGGCAATCCCTTCAACAATCGAGAATTTCTCGTAATGCACATAAGCTGGTTTATCATCCCCCAGCAGGCGATCAAAAGCTTCCCGCGATGACTGAAAATAACCGGCTTTCACGAGGGCAGTCGCAATATGAGGACGCCCCGGTGCCATGCCTTCACCTAATTCAGGTAACTGAATCGGGTAGCCTAATTCTGCCAGTTTGGCGACCATTTGTTGCGATCGCCGTTTCCGTCCTTCTAGGCGATCGCCTAGAGGTTCTCGCAGCTTCTGTGCATCTGGGTAAAAGCCCAAAATATGTAAGGAGCAATGGTTGTGAACGGTGCTGAGTTCCAATCCGGGGACAATTTCCAGGTTATGCAGTTTGGCAGCAGCAAACGCCTCATCCCAGCCATTCATCGTATCGTGATCGGTAATGGCAAGGGCGCGGACTCCGGCACTCATCGCCGCGTTAACGAGTTCGCTGGGCGTGAGGGTGCCGTCTGAGTAAGTGGTGTGGCAGTGTAGTTCTAGCATTCTTTAATTGTCGCTTGATTCACGCTCGGTAAGATTGTGGCGGACTAAACTCGACGAAAGACGTCTTGGCAAAACTCTAGCGCTGTTTTCAAGT
Organism: Coleofasciculus sp. FACHB-712; assembly: GCF_014695635.1. Lineage (NCBI taxonomy): Bacteria > Bacillati > Cyanobacteriota > Cyanophyceae > Coleofasciculales > Coleofasciculaceae > Coleofasciculus > Coleofasciculus sp. FACHB-712. Next base: position 1,568 of record NZ_JACJOQ010000271.1, read on the forward strand.
CGCTGGTTTGCCGAGGATACGCAACTTCTGGACGAGTAATTACCACTAAAGGAATGCCTAACTCTGCGGAAACCCTGCGCTTGATATCTTCTCCCCCAGCCGTTCCTGATGCTTTCGTAACCACAAGGGAAATGTCCCACTGTCGCCACAGCGCCATTTCCAATTCCGCAGAGATGGGGGGGCGAATCGCAATCAGTTTATCGGGTGCAAACCCTGATTGTAAAGCTGCTTCCAGCGCTGTTACGGAAGGAAGAATTCGGGCAAATAAAGTAGACTTTTCTTGCCAAGGACGGAACCGGGACAAGCTTCGATAACCAATTGTCAGTAGCACCCGTTGCCCTTGTAGGTAGTCTCCAGATAAAAGCGTGTCGAA
>NZ_JACJOQ010000272.1:0-1971 GCF_014695635.1 Coleofasciculus sp. FACHB-712
TTGAATTGTTGAGTAATACCAATTCACTGTTTTGATGCCACATTTACGATTCCCCCAATCCGATTAAAAAGGGGTAATATAGCAGTTCTAAATGATTCTTAAAGGCGAGACCCCCCACTTCGAGAAAGAAGTCGGGGATCTCAAGGGTTGGCATCTCCAAACTCAAATAGGATTGCGATAGATGGATATGTGTTAGACATAAACAGGAGTGACGCAAAAACCTCTCAAACTCTTATTCCTATGCGCTTGCTCGCAGGCTACGCCAACGTGTACGAGAGCGTCTAAAGCGAAGAGAGCGCTTCACAACTCTTAGGCGGTTCATTTTTCTGTTACTGGTACGTAAGTCCTAATAAAGTGAAATAGTATTACTTGGCACCCAAGCCAGAGTTACTTAACGACATGGGTAGGCGATACGACATCCTGGTTGAGTCGGCTGTCCTGAGCGGACGAGGAGCGCGGCAATTTATACTACCAGTCAGTTGAACAACCACTTTCCCAGTGAATCGATCCTAACTGAAGTAGGGACTGCCTGAGCAAGACTCTGCAAAGTTTTTTTACAAGTAGTGTTCGTTTTTTGGTTTTGGCACCTAACTTTGGAGAGAAATCTTTAAGCAGAGGAATTTATAAATGCCAATCGAAACAGTACCCGGAACTTCCTTAAAGTATTACCTGATCGCTTTTGATGCATCTGGCAAAGAACGCGATGAACATGGCGAGTTGATGAGCCAAAAAATCTTGGAAGCACTTGCTAGCGAACCAATCACAGATGTATTCATCATGAGCCACGGCTGGATGGGTGACATTCCCGGAGCGCGAGATCAGTACAACAAATGGATTGGCGCGATGGCTAAACAAACAGCCGATCTCGAAAAAATCACACAGGCGCGACCGTTTCGTCCCTTAATGATCGGAGTGCATTGGCCCAGCAAGCCTTGGGGCAATGAAGATTTGACAAGTGCTTCGGTGTCTTTTGGCGTGAACGATGCAGATCCTGTCGATAGCGCCGTTGATGAATATGCTGAACGCATTGCTAACACTGAGGAAGCGCGGCAAGCACTGCAAACAATTTTTAGGAAGGGGCTGGAAGACAGCGAACCCGATACCTTACCGCCAGAGGTAGTAAACGCCTACCAAGTGTTGAACCAAGAGGCTGGTTTGGGTAGCGAAGGTGGGGGTGGGGCACCAGGTTCGGATTGGGAAGGTTTCGATCCGGAAGGCATCTATCAAGCAAGTCACCAAGAACCCGTCAGCTTCAGTGCTGGCAGCAGCTTTGACTGGGATAAGTTTCTAACTCCCCTGCGGCTACTATCTTTTTGGACGATGAAAGACCGCGCTCGCAAAATCGGTGAAAGCGCTGGGTTCAACTTGTTAAAAGCACTTCAACAGAACACTCCTGAAACTGTGCGATTCCATCTGATGGGTCATAGTTTCGGATGCGTTCTTGTCTCTGCCACCCTTGCCGGTCCAAAAGGTCAGGGCAAATTAGTCCGGCCAGTTAATTCTTTGGTCTTGGTTCAAGGAGCGATGTCTCTCTGGTCTTACTGTTCAAAAATTTCCTACGAACGCAATCGCCCTGGTTACTTTAATCCACTCATCGTTCAAGGTAAAGTCGCTGGTCCAATTGTTACGACCCAATCTCACTTCGACTATGCAGTCGGCAAGATGTACCCCCTAGCTGGAAAGATTGTCTTTAGTCGTGTGGACTTTGCCGCCGGTGGTTTGCCTAAATATGGCGGAATTGGCTGCTTTGGTCTCTGCGGAAACGGCTTTCCAGTAGAAGACATAAATATGCTCGGTTCTGATGCCTCTTATCAGTTTAAACCGGGTAAAGTCTACAACCTGGAAAGCAGCAAGTTTATTAATGACGTGACAGACAAGTTTGTTGGTGCCCATAACGACTTTGCCAAACCGGAAGTAGCCCATGTGCTGTGGTCGGCAGTTTCTGGCAGTTAACCGCCAGTCTTAGTTAAG
>NZ_JACJOQ010000273.1:0-1972 GCF_014695635.1 Coleofasciculus sp. FACHB-712
CCCAGTTCGCCGACAATTTTTTCAATGCGATCGCGTTCGATACCGTCACTTTGACCGGGACGAGAACCCCCGCCGATAAATAGTTTCAGGTTGCCTTGCTGACGCATCTGGGACTTGCCAACGGCGCGAACGAGTGTTTCAATTCCCTTGCGTCGATCAAACCGACCCACATAGAAGACCACGTTGGTGTCGGCGTCGATTCCCAGTTTCTCTCGTGCTGCTTCGCGGGTGACGGAACCAAACTTGCGAATATCGGTGCCGCAGGGGATGATATCGATGTTGCCTTTTGTGGAAACGAGCGATCGCATATGTTCTTTCTCTTGCGGACTGGTGGCAACAATCCGTTCCGCTGTCTCTAAAACCTTTCTTTCTACCTCTAGCCGCGTGGTAGCAATCAAGGGAATCGTCGAAACTGACTTATATTTGACGGCTCCCAAAGAGTGGTAAGTATGAATTTGTTTGATGGGTTGAACTTTCTTCAGCTCCATTCCCACCCAAGATGAGAGCCAGTAATTTGTGTGTACTATAGAATATTCAATGCCTTCTTGCTGCTGAAACTTGAGCATCTGTTCGACAAACACTGGCAGATACTCAAACAAATTGTCTCTTGGGACAAACTCTTCAGGACCAGCTGTCAAGCGAATTGTTCGACAATTCGCGCTATGTTGAACAATCGTGGGTTGATCGCCACTAACTTTGCGGGTAAACATATCTACTTGCCACCCCTGTTGAGCAAGTGCCTCACCCACCTGACGTACATAAACGTTTTGACCGCCAGCCTCTTCTTTACCGATTTCAATTGCTGGATCTCCGTGGACGGAAATTAGAGCAATGTGCTGGTTGTTTGTGGAAAGCATATATTTATATCGATTTTTTCACTCAACGACGTTCAGGGCGAAGCAGGGGTTGACTATTCTACTTAGTTGCCTGTTTAGCCCACCGGAACTTAAGGAATCTTTACTTGTGCTAATAGGATAAGCTTCGCCGTTGATGATGAACATCAACTACGGGAGAGAATCTACTACCTGACTATATTCAACCTTCCGGGGGACGGGTGGGTATCATTGGGTATCATGACCTCCCCCCAAAGAAATAAAATTTTAAGCCAAAGGGCATATAAATCGCCAGAGTAGCGAATGGATTCCCATTTTTCCGTCCTCCAACGGTCAGGGAAGTGAAGATTTATAGATTTAATTGTGAAACGCGAGAATATTTAAATCGCCCAAGCCTTAAAGAAAGCGGGTTGTAAGCATTTATTAGATTTCTTTGCCAGCCATAAGAAATTTAACAATAGGTAATTATACTAAGGCATTGGGAAAGAAGCAAACAACCACAACGACGAGGATGAATCATGGCTTTCCCTGCAACTGCGAAGACTCACTCGGCACGATCGGGCATCAAAAAAAAGAAAATTTTTTTGACAGCAGCACCAATTGATTAATATCTGCTATTATCTATATTTGTCACCTAGGAGAGGTGGCTGAGTGGTCGAAAGCGACAGATTGCTAATCTGTTGTACGGTTGGTAACTCCGTACCGAGGGTTCGAATCCCTCCCTCTCCGTTTTAAAAGCGAAAACAGACAAGTAGCGAAGCCCAATCGGGAAAAGCAAACGCCTCACTCTTGACGTCTCACAGCGATCGCTTCTGCTAGCTAAAATGTTGGCAGAAGTTATGGCTGTATTCTTAAACAACTGAGATCAATTAAAATATTTGATTTCAATCGTGGACTGTTGAAGAGTTAAACACCCAAATGAGCAGACCCGCTTCAGCCAAAAATATCAAACCGAGTTGGGCGATCGCCCTAGCAATTACCACCATTACGACAAGTTTTCTAACCGTTGCTTGCGAAAACCCCTCTCAAACAACGCCAGGTAATAACACGCCAACCAGTACAACCAGTAGCCCCGCCCAGACTACAGGTTCTACCCCAGCCACCAGCGGTTCCGGACTCAAGATTGGCTCACTGCTGCC
>NZ_JACJOQ010000274.1:0-1975 GCF_014695635.1 Coleofasciculus sp. FACHB-712
GTCTATGCGCCTGTTGCGCCGACTCCTGAGTGTATCCGGCTTGTCAAAGAATTGGTAGCAGAACACGGAGATGTCAAGTACATCATCCTACCCACGATTTCTGGACTAGAACACAAAGTCTTCGTGGGTCCCTTTGCGAGATGTTTTCCGCTTGCACAGGTTTTTGTGGCTCCTTCTCAGTGGAGTTTCCCCCTCAATCTCCCCCTCAGTTGGCTGGGTTTGCCTTCCAAACGCACTCAGGTACTTCCACAAGACAGCAGCACTACCCCCTTTGCCAACCAGTTTGACTACGCGATACTAGGTCCCATCTACCTGGGACCGGGTAAGTTCGCGGAAGTTGCATTTTTTCATGCGCGATCGCGCACGCTGCTTGTCACCGACTCGGTAATTTCCATACCAGAAGATCCGCCTGCAATTGTCCAATTAGATCCCTATCCTTTGCTGTTCCATGCCAAGGATAAGGCGTCCGATATAGTTGCCAACACTCAGGCAAATCGCCGGAAGGGATGGCAGCGCATCTCCCTATTTACTTTGTACTTCCAACCAGGCGTGCTAGAAGTACCGAAATGGGGTGATGTGTTTCGCAATGCTCTCAAAGCACCGGAACGTTCTAAGAAAGCTTATTTCGGTTTGTTTCCCTTTAGATGGAAGCCAGATTGGAAGCGGTCGTTCGATGCGCTGCGAGGAGATGGTCGTCTGTTTGTGGCACCAATTCTACAAACTTTGATTCTCAACCGCGCACCGAAAGAAACTATCGAATGGGCAGATAAGGTAGCAAGTTGGGACTTTCAGCGAATTATTCCCTGCCATTTTGACTCGCCAATTCAAGCAGAATCGCATCAGTTTCGACAAGCATTCTCCTTCCTAGAAAAGCAGCCTTCTCAAGGTGCAGGATTGTTCAGCAGCAGCACTTATCCCTTGCCAGAGCAAGATTTTCAACTACTCAAGGTACTAGATAAAGGTCTAAACAAGCTTGGTATCGTGCCGCCAGCAAAGGAAAAGGTGTAGGACGAAATGAATCTATCTTTATCTCCGGTACGCTAAGCGATCGCGCTGAGAACATTACGAATAAGCGTGTTAGGCTGCTGCGGATAATCAATAGTTATAATGCCTTAAGGCTATTTATCAAATTGGTGCCATGCGGAAAGTTATACTGTTCATTGCATCCAGCCTAGACGGTTATATTGCGCGGCAGTCTGGCGACATTGACTGGTTATTCACAGACCAAGATTATGGCTACTCAGAATTCTTTGCTAGTGTTGATACTCTTCTAATGGGTAGGAAAACTTACGAGCAAGTTCTTACTTTCGGCGAGTATCCCTACAAAGGTGTAAAAAGCTATGTCTTTACAAGAAATCCTCTATTTTTAGCAGATAGCAATGCTGAAGTGATAACAGAAGATATCAAGAAATTTGTAGAGCAACTGCGTCAGGTAGAGGGAAAGAATATTTGGTTGGTTGGCGGATCTCAACTGACGCATGAGTTGATGAGCAACAATCTAGTAGATGAACTGATACTTTCCATACACCCGATTGTCTTGGGTGAAGGAATTCCATTATTTGAACATGGAACAAACCCTCAATGTTTAAATTTTACTAAATGTCAAACTTATAGTTCTGGTCTTGTGCAACTGTCTTATGATGTCGTGCATTGAAGCGAATAAATAGTAATAGCGATCGCAAAATATCCCCAGGTGGGATGACGCAGGAAACTCGACCGCTCGTCATTCGCTACATGACAAATAAGGGTGTTAAATACCTAGGGATGGTTCAATAAATATCAGATCACGATATCTATGGTCTTAATGCTTGATGCCCTTAAATCGTTCTTGCGCTGTCTTAAACGCTTCTTGCATCACAGACTGAATTTTCTGCGGATCGGGCTTTTTACCTCCCATTAAGTCACCGAAATAGACGCAGGCACCTTCGCCCAATGACCAGGTGTAGGCAGCTGCCCAGGAAGCAGCGATCGCGCT
>NZ_JACJOQ010000275.1:0-2038 GCF_014695635.1 Coleofasciculus sp. FACHB-712
AACCTATTTGTCCGGTTTTGCTCCCCGTAAATCCCCCAACTTATCGGAGGGATTTACGGGGAGAATCAATATTCTGCAACTGATACCTCAGATGGAAGGTGGGCGGAAATAGCACCAGTAGGATTTGAGGAGGATAGTGAATGGAATGCAGACATTATTGAAGCTTGGAAAAACGAATTGATTGCTTGGACTTGAGTAGACCTCCTGCATGAATCAGGAGGCATGTGCCAGTTCGTAGTTCAGCAAGCCAGCAATTAGGTTTAAGCGCAAACCAAATCTCTGCCTGCGATTGCGATAACGTCCTGAAAAAATGTGAAAAATCTTGAAGCGGCGAATCACATGCTCGACTCGTACTCGCAATCGCGCTAGCGCCCGATTATGCTGCTTTTGTTCAACAGGTAACGGTTGCTTACGGCGCTTCTTAGTTGGTATGCAAGCTCCCACATGGCGTTTGGCAAATCCTTGATAACCTCGGTCAGCTAAACATAATTGGGACGATACGAACGGCAAACGGCTACGCTTGAGCAATTTGAAGTCATGTGTTTTGCCAGTATCTACTGCTGTACAAATCACTTGCCCACTATCAAACTCCACTAACACTTGAGCTTTCAGTGTATGGCACTATTGAAGAGCCACTGTAGTAGCGTTTCTGGTTTTTTTTGGACGTTCAATCTCAATTTCTCCCACATCAACAACCAGCACTTTCCACTCCCAACCAGGCTGATATAGTTGACGTTGACTGGGCAGACGGAACTTGCCGCACTTGATCAACAAGTCTTCAACTTTGCGAACAATTCGCCCTACGGTCGTCTCGTGCAATCCCCAACTCACTCCCATGTGAAATTGACTGCGATACTCTCTCCAATATTCCAATGCCACTCTTCTATTGGTCTTCAACGCTGAGCTTGGGTTGTCCCCCTCGTCGTCCTTGGCGCTCCAGATGCGGGCGTAATACTTCAACTATTTCAGCAAAGGTTTCACGACTAACGCCGCATAAGCGCTTGAACTCACCTTCTGAAAGCGATTGTAGCTCCGTATACGGCATACCAACTCCCCAGTGTCTTGATGCTGATCTACTCCCTTATTGTGCAATCTCGATTATGAACTGGCACACTACTTGACCATTCATGCAGGAGGTCTAGTGGAAGGGGCAGACATTGCTAACCCTGATTCTGTTCGTTTCCATCTAGCACCTAGCAATTATTGATACTTGTCCAGTACCTCTGAAGTAAAGACGCGATCGCTCTTTTAGCGCTTGAACCACCACGATTGACAGTTAATCCCCCTGCGTCATCGTTTGTTGAGAGGAATATGCCATGACTCTGAAAATCAAAGTTTTCTCTGACTACGTTTGTCCATACTGTTTTCTAGCCGAATTCCCCCTAGAAGCAGCGATTAAGGGAAAAGACGTTGAAGCTGAGTGGATACCCTTTGAGCTTCGACCATCACCACAGGCGACGCTGAAACCGGAAGACGATTATCTTCAAACGGTTTGGAAGCAGTCAGTCTATCCACTAGCGAGAAAAATGGGTGTTGAGATCAAGCTACCAACTATCTCGCCGCAACCACATACGCATCTAGCGTTCGAGGGTTATCAGTACGCGAGAGAACATGGTAAAGCTAACGAATACAATGACCGTCTTCTCCGAGCGTTTTTTCAAGAAGATCGGGATATTGGCAATATCGAGATTTTGACGCAGTTAGCGGGAGAAATTGGGCTGGATGAAAAAGAGTTTAGAGAATCCTTGGAAACTCGAAGGTATAAAACAGCTCATCAGCAGGCATTAGAACAGACTCGCAAAGAAGTCGGTATTACCTCAGTCCCGACATTTATGATTGGCGATCGCATTTTGCCGGGTTTGTTAAGTCAAGAAAGCTTGGAACGAGCCATTGATCAGGCATTGGAGGGCAATCTTAGTCAAAAATAGCGATCGCCTAAACTGCCCATTTTTCTAACCATTGGCGTGAATTCCCTAACCGACAAATTCATCCCCATCGGGATGGGTAAAGTACGACTCTAATCATTACAGGAGATAAA
>NZ_JACJOQ010000276.1:0-2049 GCF_014695635.1 Coleofasciculus sp. FACHB-712
TCAAAGGATATTGACTTGTCTAGCTCTACCATGCGGTACTTTGTCCTTCTATCATTTTTCTTTATCTTTCGCAATCGTAGCACTTAGGTACTGGTGGTGCCTTTAGTGTAGATGACGGCATTCCGGAGACGAGGACGGACAGAGGAGTAAGGGCGCAGAGGATCGACGATAACAACTGACGGCTGATAAATTAGCGCAAAGAGCGGTACATCTTTAGGACGTCTCCTACTCGTCCCTGAGATAGTCCATCAAATAAATGTGCAGCGCTCAGAATCCGCCCGATTCTCTCAAATATTAAAGATTGTCACAATCGGATAGAAGGCGTGTTAATTGCCAAGACAAAATTGAACATCATCGCCGTGTAACCCTTAACGGCAGCTATTTCTAGCATTGATCTCATCAACCTACTCATGCCTTGACCCCGCTCAAGCAGGTTGTACAATAAATCCAGCATTGCAGATGTAGCTGCACCGTCCGGGAAAGTTGGGCTTGAGATAGTAAAGCTCCCAAGATTTTCATCGGCGTTGGTGGATTTAGTGTGGTTGTCGGTGGCAACAAAAGCATCGTGGGTCATCCAGTAGGCAGCAAATTCTACTTTGGATAGAGGTTTACTTTTGCGATAAGTTTGACCCTCAATAATAATCAGATTCAGTAATTCTCTGACTGCATCTTGCTCAGAAGGAAACATCTGGTCGAGTTCGGCTTTAATCCCATTTGGCAAGGTCGTTAAAAAAGTAAATAAATTTTAATTTTTAAGTAAAACTTGTAAAAAGTGATGCCTTTAATTTAGCTAAGGAAAAAGCATCGAATTATCTAATTGCTAATTTCTGCTCTAATAAACGTTAATAAATTGAGTTAATTCTCACAAAAAAAGCTTTTAAATATGGCAATTTTACACGGTAGTTGGCTCGTTCAACCTCAGGGTGGTTATCTATTTGTTTGGGGAGAAATTTGGCGACCCATGACGCCTGCGATGTCTTCTCAACCCGATACAGTGGCATCCCATCCGATGGCGATGACGCAGGCAGAATTCATGGATTTTTTGCGATCGCGTGGTGTCTTTGAAGAATCCCTCAGCCTTTTAAAAAGTCGCGCGAACGAGAAATGGCACAAGAAAGCGATCGCTTTGCCCACCCAAATAGAGGCAGGAGATCCAGTTTGCCCACTGCTATCCACCAAAATGCTTTCAGACGGTGCGGATGCTTCAACCTTATCCTTACACCTCTGGCAAGTTGAAGGGCTGTGTCTCGATCCTCTGGAAGCCATACAATTTTTGCAAGCGTTGCCCCTTGGCTCTTTTCAAGCATCTGATACTTATGTCGGGGGAGATTTACGCTTTTGGGCACAGGTTAGCCGCTGGATTTTGGATCTTCTGGTGCGATCTAAGTTTTTACCAACCCTGCATCGGCAGTCAGATGGTACTGTTGTCGCCGCTTGGCAACCTCTACTCGATAGTGGGTTAGATCAAGCGCGTTTAGAAAAGTTTACCCAGCTCATGCCCTCTGCCTGCCGCACTTATCAACATTTAGAGGTTAGTGGTAAAGACAAACCTAACGAACAACTGGAACCGGACGAACCCAAGGAATTACTTCTGGGATTCTTAGGCAGTGCGATCGACGCACAAGTGCGTTCGAGTGCTGGGAATTCTGCCTTACCCGCAGTAGAACCGATAGTGCAGGAGTGGTTGCAAGCCCTTTCTACCGCATCCAATACCCTCAAAACAGAACCGGCGGCAATTGGACGCTTGGAAGCAGCCTTTCAGACTTGGACATCGCCAGTACGAGATCATTTACTCGCCCCGGTGTTCGCTAGCGGGGAATTGAGAACCCGCCAATACCAACAAAACCGATTTCGCACCTGTTTCCTTCTCCAACCACCTGATACAGGTGATGAGAATTGGAGTTTAGAATACTTTCTCCAGGCAACGGGCGACCCAGAATTTTTGGTGAATGCAGAAACTATCTGGAACCATCCCTTAGAGCGTTTGGTCTTCAAAGGTCGCACGATTGAGCATCATCAGGAGACTTTTCTAAGCGGCTTAGGTCTGGC
>NZ_JACJOQ010000277.1:0-2050 GCF_014695635.1 Coleofasciculus sp. FACHB-712
TCAAAGGATATTGACTTGTCTAGCTCTACCATGCGGTACTTTGTCCTTCTATCATTTTTCTTTATCTTTCGCAATCGTAGCACTTAGGTACTGGTGGTGCCTTTAGTGTAGATAACGGCATTCTGGAGACGAGGACGGACAGAGAGTAAGGGCGCAGGGGATCGACGATAACAACTGACGGCTGATAAATTAGCGCAAAGAGCGGTACATCTTTAGGGCGTCTCCTACCCGTCTCTGAGATAGCCCATCAAATAAATGTGCAGCACTCAGAATCCGCCCGATTCTCTCAAATATTAAAGATTGTCACAATCGGATAGAAGGCGTGTTAATTGCCAAGACAAGATTGAACATCATCGCCGTGTAACCCTTAACGGCAGCTATTTCTAGCATTACTCTCGATCAATCTACTCATGCCTTGACCCCGCTCAAGCAGGTTGTACAATAAATCCAGCATTGCAGATGTCGCTGCACCGTCCGGGAAAGTTGGGCTTGAGATAGTAAAGCTCCCAAGATTTTCATCGGCGTTGGTTCATTTAGTGTGGTTTTCGGTGGCAACAAAAGCATCGTGGGTCATCCAATAGGCAGCAAATTCTACTTTGGATAGAGGTTTACTTTTGCGATAAGTTTGACCCTCAATAATAATCAGATTCAGTAATTCTCTGACTGCATCTTGCTCATAAGGAAACATCTGGTCGAGTTCGGCTTTAATCCCATTTGGCAAGGTCGTTTAAAAAGTAAATAAATTTTAATTTTTAAGTAAAATTTGTAAGAAGTGATGCCTTTAATTTAGCTAAGGAAAAAAGCATCGAATTATCTAATTGCTAATTTCTGCTCGAATAAACGTTAATAAATTGAGTTAATTCTCACAAAAAAAGCTTTTAAATATGGCAATTTTACACGGTAGTTGGCTCGTTCAACCTCAGGGGGGTTATCTATTTGTTTGGGGAGAAATTTGGCGACCCATGACGCCTGTAATGTCTTCTCAACCCGATACGGTGGCATCCCATCCGATGGCGATGACGCAGGTAGAATTAATCGCTTTTTTGCGATCGCGTAGTCTCTTTGGTGAATCGCGCAGCCATGCGAGAAGTCGCGCTAACGAGAAATGGCACAAGAAAGCGATCGCTTTGCCCACCCAAATAGAGGCAGGCGAGCCAGTTTGCCCACTGCTGTCTACCAAAATGCTTTCAGACGGTGCGGATGCTTCAACCTTATCCTTACACCTCTGGCAAGTTGAAGGGCTGTGTCTCGATCCTCTCGAAGCAATACAATTTTTGCAAGCGCTGCCCCTTGGTTCTTTTAAAGAATCTGATGCTTATGTCGGGGGAGATTTACGCTTTTGGGCACAGGTTAGCCGATGGATTTTGGATCTTCTGGTGCGATCTAAGTTTTTACCAACCCTACATCGGCAGTTGGATGGTACTGTTGTCGCCGCTTGGCAACCTCTACTCGATAGTGGGTTAGATCAAGCGCGTTTGGAAAAGTTTACCCAGCTCATGCCCTCTGCCTGCCGCACTTATCAACACTCGGAGGTCAGTGGTAAAGAAAAACCTAAAGAACAGCTGGAACCAGACGAACCCAAGGAATTACTTCTGGGATTCTTAGGCAGTGCGATCGACGCACAAGTGCGTTCGAGTGTTGGGAATTCTGCCTTACCCGCAGTAGAACCGATCGTGCAGGAGTGGTTGCAAGCCCTTTCCACCGCATCCAATACCCTCAAAGCAGAAGCGGCGGCAATTGGACGCTTGGAAGCAGCCTTTCAGACTTGGACATCGCCAGTACGAGATCATTTAGTCGCCCCAGTGTTCGCTAGCGGGGATTTGAGAACGCGCCAATACCAACAAAATCGATTTCGCACCTGTTTCCTTCTCCAACCACCTGTATCAGGTGATGAGAATTGGAGTTTAGAATACTTTCTCCAGGCAACGGGCGACCCGGAATTTTTGGTGAATGCAGAAACTATCTGGAACCATCCCTTAGAGCGTTTGGTCTTCAAAGGTCGCACGATTGAGCATCATCAGGAGACTTTTCTAAGCGGCTTAGGTCTGGC
>NZ_JACJOQ010000278.1:0-2071 GCF_014695635.1 Coleofasciculus sp. FACHB-712
GTCGGCGATATCAAGCGAGAGTATGCCGAACTAGATGATGCCATTACGAAGCTTGAAGATTTCAAAAAACTTGTTTTGGCATTTATTGATTACTGCCAACTCGACCCAGAAGCCGTTGAAATAGGAGTTCATCAAATTAGAACGACCTGTTCGCCAGATAATTATGGGAACCCTGCCCCTGAAGGGATTCATCGGGATGGGACTGATTTTGTCGGCATATTTTCTGTAGGACGGGAAAATATTCAAGGTGGAGAAACCCATCTCTACAAATCCAAAAAGCATGACCCGGTTTTTTCTAAAGTTCTTCATCCGGGCGAACTGCTATTAGTTAACGATCGGGAATTTTTTCACTATACAACTCCCATTCAGCCACTATTTCATGGTGAAGGAACAAGGGACGTATTTGTTCTGACTTGTCCCAGCTTATTGACAAATTAAGAAGGAGAAAGAGCGAATTTCTCAGTTTTAGCTGTGCTTTTTTAGTTACTGTTTTGAGCAGCTTGAACGAGCGTCCCGGCATTGGGAGGTAGAGTCTCTAAACTTTCGTATTAGCCATAGGGGCACGGCATTGCTGTGCCCCTACTTAAACTTAGGGGATGTAAAACTTAGCCACTCCCCTGTTTGCAGAAGCTAGCGGACAGATCTCAATTTCCTTGATTAGAGCCGTATTCAGCATCCTTTGAGTTGAAGCTTTGTCTTCGCTCTAAAATGCCAAATTTATGATAATTAGAGCCATTTAAATGGCGGAAACCCTCAAACTGCTGGGTTCGCCCAAATTGCCTTGTAAAACAACGCTCCGCTGATTGGCATCAAGGTGGCGCAGAATTTTGTAGATTGCCTCAATTTGATCGGAGGCACCCGCTTTCTGAGCCAACTCAGTCAAAGAAAGGGGAGCGCCTTCCTCTTGTACTGCCTGCAAAACTCGTCTTTGCAAGTCGAGAATGGCGGCGGCAGCCTTTTTACCCGCTTCTACCCCTGGCTGGTGATAAGCATTGATATTGACCAGGAAACCATAAAGTCCGACAGCCCGGTCATACAAAGCAATTAACGCACCTACCATGCGGGGGTTTACCTGAGGAATCGTCACGGTGACAGAATCTCGCTGGTTTTCATACAGAGCTTGCCGGGTTCCCTGGAGTAAACCAGAGAGATAGTCGCCGGATGTGACTTCCGGCTCGACGAAGGGGGAGTTACCCTGTCGGTCTTTTAAGACTTCAATGAAGGTCAGAAAGAAATTCGGGACACCCTCTCGCAACTGCTGCACGTAAGCGTGTTGGTCGGTTGAGCCTTTGTTGCCATAAACAGCAATCCCTTGGTAGACGATATTTCCGTCAAGGTCTTTTTCTTTGCCCAAAGATTCCATGACTAGCTGTTGCAAATAGCGGCTGAATAGCAGCAGGCTGTCTTTGTAGGGCAACACCACCATATCTTTTTCGCCTTTGCCATTTCCGGCGAAGTACCAGCTCATCGCCAGTAGTGCGGCTGGATTTTTCTTGACTTGGGGCAGGCGGGTGGCAGTGTCCATTTCTTTGGCACCGGCAAGCATGGCGCGGATATCGATTCCCTGCAAGGCGGCTGGGAGCAATCCTACGGCTGACAGCTCCGAGGTACGTCCTCCCACCCAATCTTCCATTGGGAAGGTTGCCAACCAGCCTTCTGAGTTTGCCTGCCGATCTAATTTGCTGCTTTCCCCGGTAATGGCAACAGCTTGAGGGGAAAAATTCAGATTCTGCTCAGCGAAGGCTTTTTGCACTTCTACCATGCCATTGCGGGGTTCTGGCGTCCCCCCTGATTTGGAGATGACTAAGACGAGGGTGCTGTTCAGCCGATCTTTGAGCTGGGAGAGGATACGGTCAATGCCCGCCGGATCGGTGTTGTCAATGAAGTGAATTGCCAGGGGTGGGAAGTCTGGAGCGATCGCTTGGGCGACAAATTGGGGACCGAGTGCCGATCCGCCGATACCGATGGAAACAATATCGGTAAACTTAGGAGCGTTGGGTGGATGAATTTCGCCGCTGTGGATTTTTTGGGCAAATGCTTCAATCTGCTCTAAAGTTTGGACAATCTGTTG
>NZ_JACJOQ010000279.1:0-2212 GCF_014695635.1 Coleofasciculus sp. FACHB-712
GCTAAAACGAAGCATTCTCACAAGCGGCTTTTGAAGGATACCCGATGGGAAGATTGGCACGAAATACCGACGCTTCAAGGGTACAAGGGCGGTGATTTGTGGGGGGTGATGGAACAGCTGGATTACTTGCAGGATGTAGGGATTAATGCGATTTACTTTACCCCCATCTTTCAATCGGCTAGTAATCACCGTTATCACACTCACGACTATTATCAGGTCGATCCGATGCTGGGGGGAAATGGCGCTTTTCGGGAGTTGCTGGAAGCTGCCCACGAACGGGATATTAAGGTTGTGCTGGATGGAGTGTTTAATCACTCTAGTCGGGGATTTTTCTTTTTCCACGATGTTCTGGAAAATGGCCCCCATTCGCCTTGGGTGGATTGGTTCAAGATTGAAGGCTGGCCTTTATCGGCGTATAACGGCGATTTTCCGGCGAATTATGAGGGCTGGGACGGAAATCGGGCGCTGCCAGTGTTCAACCATGAAAATCCGGAAGTGCGGGAATATATTATGGAGATTGCCGAATATTGGATTAAATTCGGCATTGATGGCTGGCGCTTGGATGTGCCGTTTGAGATTAAGGCTCAAGGATTTTGGCAGGAATTTCGCGATCGCGTAAAAGCCATTAACCCGGAAGCCTACATCGTGGGGGAAGTCTGGGGAGATTCCCGCGAGTGGCTGGATGGAACTCAGTTTGACGGGGTGATGAACTATTTATTTGCTGCGCCGACGATTGCTTTTGCCGCAGGCGATCGCGTAGACATTGAGCAAGTGAAAGATCGCTCTTACCATCCCTACCCGCCCCTCTTTGCACCAGAGTATGCCGAAAAAATCCAGCAATTGTTGGATTTTTATCCGTGGGATATTCAACTGACTCAGTTGAATTTGCTAGCTAGCCACGATACGGCGCGACTGATTTCTATTGCAGGCGGTGATAAGGAGAGTGTTCAACTAGCAACATTGCTGCTATTGACTTATCCCGGTGCGCCTAGCATCTACTATGGTGATGAAGTGGGATTACCGGGAAAACTCGATCCGGATTCGCGTCGGGGTTTTCCGATAGAAGCTCACTGGGAGCGTGATGTTCTAGATTATCACAAGCAACTAATCGCCCTGCGTCACCAATATCCAGCCTTGCGTACAGGTTCCTATCACGTTCTGTTTGCGGAAGGAACAGTTTACGTCTTTGCTCGGAAATTGGGAGATGAGGAACTGATTGTTGCCATTAACGTGGGGACGGCACCGGCAGATCATGTGAGTTTTGAGGTGACGGGGCTACAATCCAAGCCTAATCAGCAATTGTATGGCACTGCCGAGGTGTCATGGAGCGGTGAGGGAGAATCCAACCATCTGTCCTTGCATTTGCCAGCGCGTAGTGGATGCATCCTGGGTTAAACGAATTTCGCGAATGTTTGCGAAGAAGGGTGGATTGATTAACCTCTAATTGTCTGGGTAGGGGCGTGTTTGTGCCATGTCCTTACAGAATGTGAATTTGACCAATTATTTAATCCACATTCCTTGGCGATCGCCCAAATCAAAAGGAGGCACCTTTGCAAAGGTGCCTCCTTTTTTATGTCAGCAAATCGAATTTTAAATTTTTACGATGTCGTTTAGATCGCACTGACTCCAAATTTGCTTTTGTCTTACCATTACCCAGTTTTTGGTCAATAAATTCTGTCTGAAGACAGAATTCAACAGCAGAAATTAGTGCCTATTTAGACATTATCGTCGGTGTAAGTACTGAATCAATGACATGGATGACGCCGTTATCGGTAAGGATATCTGTTTTTAGCACCTTCGCATCATTCACTTTAAAACCGTCGTCGGTGCTATCAATCCCCAGAATGCCGCCCTCAACTGTCTCAGCGGAATCTATCTCGACGAAGTTATCAGTTCTAACATCCCCAAACAGGACGTGATACATTAAAATTTGCTTCAGCTTGGGGATGTTGTCCATCCAAGAAGCCAGTGTATCCTCTGGAATTTTGGCAAATGCTTCGTCGGTTGGAGCAAAGACAGTATAGGGTCCTGGACTCTTGAGAATCTCAAACAGACCAGCAGCCTCAAGAGCATTAACCAGAGTTTTGAAAGATCCTTCATTAGTGGCAGTTTCTAAAAGGTCAGCCATGCGTTTTGATGATTTTAAGTGAGTGTCCTGTTTAGAGATACTCGCTATAAGACTTGCAGTGCATCCTTCAAAAGTATTGAAGGC
>NZ_JACJOQ010000028.1:0-2821 GCF_014695635.1 Coleofasciculus sp. FACHB-712
AGGAACAACGTCAGGCTGATTTGCAATGGTGCGAAGACGCCTGCAAACATTATAAAAAACGCATAGATGAAGGACTTTCAGAAGAACACGCTAGAGGAATTATTCCTTTTGATACCAGACAGCATTTTGTGCTGAGTTGTAATGTGCGATCGCTCATGCATCTTTTAGACCTGAGATGGAAAAAAGATGCTCAACTTGAAGCACAAAAGTTTTGCGAATTGCTCTGGGTTCATTTTGAACAATGGACACCTGCGATCGCTCAATGGTATTTGGAAAACCGAGCAAAAAAGGCAAAATTAGCTCCATAGCTTGCCAAAATAAACTTTATATGATTAGGAAGACCATGACCGCCTGAAGTTAAAAAAGCCTTCTAAGAAGTCTTCCAATCGGGTATTTTTCCGGAGTCGTTGTCGGTGCCACTCAGCAGCAGTTTGGTGAATAATTTCTGATAGGGTGGGAGAAATGGCAGGCAGCTGACTGAGAGCATCTACTTTTATGTTCTGTCGCATAGCGAGAGCGATCGCCCCGATTAACTCAGCCGCTTCCATCCCCACTAGCGTTGCGCCCAGAATTTCTCCATTGCGACGCACCAGAATTTTACACAATCCCGTGATTTCCCCTAATATCTGGGCTGCTGCTACTGCCTTGAAATATTGCCGCAACACTAAGACATCTTTACCGTACTGGCGTCTCGCTTGCGCCTCGGTTAAGCCAACCCGCGCCAGCATTGGTTCAGAAAAAACGCCTGTAGGAATGCCACGATAGTCTACTTTGAAAATGGGTGCAAACAAAGCATTTTTTAGGGCGATGCTGGCTTCGTACTTGGCAATATGGGCAGCTTGATAACCCCCAGCAACGTCACCACAAGCGTAGATCCGGGGGTTTGTTGTTTGCAGTTTCTCGTTCAACTCCATCCCACGCCGATTCATCTTGACGCCAACGCCTTCCAAGTTTAAACCTGTGACATTTGGTTGCGGTCGAGTACATAGCAAAATTTCATCGGCTTCAATCGCTTTGTTGCCAGCGAGAACCCACTTTTTGTCGTCAATTCGTTTAACTTGCGTCACTTCTGTTTGAGTCAGGACGCGGACGCCCTCAATTTCTAGCTGTGCTTGCACCACTCTCGCCGCCTCTGGGTCTTCTTTCGGCAGGATGTGGGAACTGCGTACCACTAGGGTGACATCAGCGCCCAACCGAGATAAAGTCTGCGCCAGTTCGGTGCCAGATGCGCCACCGCCAATGACCACCCAGCAGGGGCGAGGAGATGCGTCTACAGCTATCTGTTCGGGGGATATCTGCTGCCAAATATCTAACGGCGTCCGATAGCCAGTAGCTTCGAGTCCATCAATTGCTGCAATCCCCGGACGAGAACCCGTAGCAATCAGGTAGGCACGCGATCGCAATCTCCGTCCGTTGACGACAAAAGCGAGGTAAGGTTTACGGCAAAATTCCCCCTCGCCAACAACAACATCAACGCCTAAAGAAGCCAAAATCGCTGGGGAATGTTGTTCTTCTAAGGTAGAGACAACGCTATCTGCCCACTGGATTGCCTCGGTCAATCGCACCCCTAGAACGGGTCGCTGTTCTGTAGAATCAGCCAGATCCCAAGGGACACTGAATCGATTGAAGTCACTTTGCGGCTGAATCACTCGCCTAACCTGAGTCAAAGCTTTGCTATAGAGAGACCCTAACTGTAGGGACGATTGCCAGCGCCCCTCCGGAGGCGGCTGGGGTTCGACTAAGGCGACGCGGGCTTGCAGGTTGGCAGCAGCAACTGCGGCATGACGCCCTGGCTCTGTGCCGCCTATTACGACTAAGTCGTACTCAACTGCCATGATTTGTTCTTTGTCAGTTGTTAATTGCTGATTGCTAATTGTTTATTGCTAATGGCTAATCGGAAAAATGAACAATTAGCCATTAGCCATTACAAGATTGCTGCTAGACCGTCGATTAGGCGCTGGTTATCAACTTCGGAACGCACGGCGACTCGGAAATAGCGATCGCCTAATTCTGGAAAGCTCAAGCAGTCACGAATCAGAATTTTACTCTGCTTGAGCAGTTTTTCCTGTACTTGCGAACTGGGTTGTTCTGACTCAACCAGCAAAAAGTTAGCAGCACCCGGTAGCGGTTGCAATCCCGCTATTTGCGCCAAACCTTGAAACAGGTGGGACTTTGCCGGTTCCAACCAATCCCAGGTTTGCTGTTGAAATTCTGTATCCTGTACCACAGCGACACCAGCGGCTGCGGCTAAGGTATTGACGGGCCAAGGGTCTCGCCACTGTTGCCAGCGCCGCAGGCGGTCTGGGTGAGCGATCGCATAACCTAAGCGCAGCCCTGGCAGACTGTAGAACTTAGTGAGCGATCGCAGAATCACCAAATTTGGGTAGTCTTGCACCACTGGAATTAGGCTTTGCTGCTGGGAAGGCGGCAGAAAATCCATAAAGGCTTCATCCATCACCACCAGCGCAAATTTCTCCAGATAAGGGATCAGAGTCTCTCTGAAAAACATCTGACCCGTGGGATTGTGCGGGTTATTCACCAGTAGACCAGTGGGATTTTGGATTTTGGATTTTGGATTTTGGATTGGGAATTCTAAATCCAAAATCGAAGCTCGAAAATCGGGAAGCGGGCACTCATGTACGTTGGCGCTAAACGTCCGGAGTGCCCGCCAGTAATCGCCAAATGCTGGTGTCACCAGACACGTTCCCGTCAGTTCTGATAAATCCCAACTTGCCCAGGTTAGTAACTCTGCCGAGCCGTTCCCAGGCAGAATCCAGTCTGGCGGGAGTTGGTGCAGCTGACCCAGAGACACCCGCAACTC
>NZ_JACJOQ010000280.1:0-2222 GCF_014695635.1 Coleofasciculus sp. FACHB-712
TTGAAGTATTTAAATAAAGCGGGACATAACCATCCTTCCTTGTTATTTAACTCCCAGCGATACCAATTGCCACCATACTCTTCTCTTACCAAAGTTAGTTCCGCCTGATATCCAGGAAATGGGTTTCCTGAAAACAAAAGCTTAAAACCTTGCTCAGCATTGGGAATCTCTTTAACCAGAAGATCGAGCATCTCAGGAATCCCGCTGACAAAAGGCTCTCGTACAAGTCCGACACGCTCATCATCAAACACCCAAGTGTGTTCGTAGCGATAGGGGAAAATCACCATCATTGCGTTAGACATTGGTTCAGCCTTGTAATAGATTTTCTGTGGCGTTACAGGGAAATACTTACATTTGGCAGTTTTGTAACGGAATGTTAAGCAAAATTTATTAAAATTTATTGCGATTCGTTGATGCAGTTGCTAAGGTGTGCTTAAGAGTTGCTTCTGGTCAATGCCCGTATTTTAGGAGACGTGCCATCCATGCTCTACATCAAACTTGGCTGTACATCAATTCACTGATTGCAGAATTGCCTGAAACTGTATTTCTCTGACGGTACACCAACCTTGCTAGACGGCAGAGGAATTTCTTTGTTTCACGATTCAAAATGCATTTCTTCAATTTCATCTGGTTCCTAACTCGTGTTCCCCTTACGTACTGCCAGTCCAACTCTTATTTGACTGAAGTTTTCCGGAAAGACATTTCTCAGGTTTGTCTACAAAAATAGGGTTCCCTGCAAGAATTTTGAGAAATGTCTTGCTCCCAACAGTTCAGTTCAACTCATCTGTAATTACGAGTTACTGTTTTCCTCACTGCGTGCTTAGAGGATGCTACCTCTACTTCTTGCATCTTGAACTCGGCACTATCAGCGCGGTGAGACCTCAAATGGAGAAGGTTTAAGTTATGAATATTCAAGGAAAGACGGCTCTGATTACCGGAGCTTCCCGTGGAATTGGGCGAGCGATCGCGCTGGAACTAGCGCAACAAGGAGCCAAACGCCTGTTGCTGGTGGCACGCGATGCCGATCGCTTAGCGGAAGTCGCCGCCGAAATCGAGGCGCTGGGTGTGAAAGCCGCGATCCTGCCTTTGGATCTGGCTCAGATAGTAGAAGTGAATATTGCGATCGCCCAAGCTTGGCGAGATTATGGTCAGATTCATCTGCTTGTCAACTGTGCGGGAGTTGCACACCAAGCGCCCTTTTTGAAATCTCAACTCCCGGATGTGCAGCAAGAAATCGCGATTAATTTAATGGGAATGTACACCATGACTCGTCTGGTTGCTCGACGTATGGCAACCCAACGGGAAGGAACCATCGTGAACGTTTCTAGCTTGATGGGCAAAATTGCCGCGCCGACAATGGCGACTTATTCAGCTACCAAGTTTGCGATTTTAGGATTCACCCAAGCCTTGCGCGGCGAACTTGCTGACTACAATATTCGGGTAATGGCTTTGCTGCCATCTTTGACTGACACTGACATGGTGCGAGATTTAAAGTGGTTTCGCTGGGTAGTACCCACGACTTCTCAGAAAGTCGCTCAGGCACTCGTCACTGGCCTACAAAAGGAATCGCCAGAAATTTTAGTGGGATGGCAAAGTCATTTAGCCGTGTGGTGCAATCGCATTGCACCTTGGCTGCTAGAGAAAGTTTTACTGCTGGCAGCACCGCTGTCGAAGTATAAACAAAAGCGCTACCACAGACTCCGAGAGGCTGGAATAATTTCACGTTAAAGTCTGTTATCAACAGGAGAATCTGATTCCAGAGTAGAGACGCGATTAATCGTGTCTCTACTTTAGCTGTGAAATTTATTTCCAGGCTCCGAGCGTTAGTGCCATTTAACCTAACTGTGGCGTTGCTGAAAAGGGCGTTGCTGAAAAGTAATGATTTTTCCACGAAGGAATCTGCTTGTGAAATAGCTATAGCATTACCAAATCAGCAACGCCCTGAAAAGTAATGATTTTTCCACGAAGGAATCTGCTTGTGAAATAGCTATAGCATTACCAAATCAGCAACGCCCTAACTGTATTTGGATAGACTGATTGCAGATAAAGAGATGTTAACGATGAGTCAAAATCGCCAGATATTAGATGGCATTGCCGAACGCATCCAAGTATAGCAATCGCCAAGGTAATTAGGACGACAAGCATAAGACATGCTCGATTGCATCTCGCAAACAATTAAACTGGTCGAGTTGTTTGCGGATGCGGCTCTTGAGCCAAGACCA
>NZ_JACJOQ010000281.1:0-2302 GCF_014695635.1 Coleofasciculus sp. FACHB-712
GCTTGTGGATTGCACAACTTCCGTCTCAGCTATCGCTAGCTGGTGACACTTAGGGTGAAAGGAATAGAAACATCCCACTTTTCTCTACAACCTCTTATTTCCGATTAAGTTTATTGAAAGAGAAGTTTTAGGTGAGGGTAATTTCCATTACCCACTACCAAAATGACTGTGCCAGTTAAATGCTTTTCCCTGATGACGTTGACATTACATTGACTCGAACGAAGGCGTTTTCTGAAGATTCTGTCGAATCGGAATCGCTATGATGAATTTCGTACCCTGTCCGGGCGCTGAAATACACTGCATCTGTCCACCATGTTGGTTTACGACGATTTGATAGGTAAGGGACAACCCAACCTTCGTGCTTTTGCCATTCGTTTTCGGCGTAAAGAAGGGGTCAAACAGGTGAGGGCGGACTTCCTCCGCTATACCAGGGCCATTATCTATAATCTGAATCGTCACAAAGCCACGGTCAGTTACTTCGGTACAAATCCGAATGGTACTGCGGGAGAAGTGTATTTCTTCAGGCGATCGCTTATGGTCATACTCCTCCAAAGCATCAATCACACTCGACAGCACATTGATGAATGCCTGGTTCATTTGACCTGCATAACACTCTACAGGAGGCAGCTTGCCATACTCTTTAACAATCTGAATGCCCGGATAGTCAGCCTTGGATTTCAGCCGGTTGTTCAAAATTAGCAGAGTGCTGTCTAGCCCATCGTGAATGTTCACTGGCTTCATCTGAGCCTCATCCACGCGAGAGAAATTCCGCAATGACTGGACAATCTCGCGGATGCGCTCAGCCCCAATCTTCATCGAACCCAGTAGTTTTGGCAGGTCTTCAACCAGAAACTCCAGGTCAATTGCCTGAGCCTCCTCCAAGATAGTTGGCCCCGGATTGGTTAATTCCTTGGTATAAAGATTCAGCAGGTACAGCAGGTCTTGGGTATAGCGCTCTGCGTGAGTAATATTGCCGTAGATAAAGTTGACCGGGTTATTCATTTCATGAGCAACACCGGCGACTAACTGTCCTAAACTAGCCAGTTGTTCGCTTTGGATCAGTTGACCTTGAGTCTGTTGGAGTTGGCGAAAGGCGAGTTCTAGCTGATGCGCTTGTTCTCGATAGCGTGCCTCTGATTGTTGTAATACTGCTTCTGTAGAAATCCGCTCTTGAATCTCTTGTTTCAGCAGAGCATTAGAGTGGGAAAGTTCAAGGGTTCTTTCCTCTACCCGTTCTTCTAGTTCTTCTTTGAGCTGTAAGAGTGCTTTTTCTACCCTTGTACGTTCTTGAATTTCTTGTTCCAAAAGCACATTTTGTTCTTTCAGTTTCTTTGTTAAACTCTGGATACTCAGTTGGACAGTAATGCGAGCTAAAACTTCTTCATGCTGAAGTGGTTTAGTAATATAATCGACGGCTCCCAGGCTTAAACCTCTAACCTTATCTACCGTCTCGGAAAGCGCCGTCATAAAAATTACAGGGATATCTTTCGTTACTTGATTGGCTTTCAGTTGACGGCAAGTTTCAAACCCATCCATCCCCGGCATCAGTACATCTAATAAGATAAGATCCGGCAGGGCATATTCCCCCTTTTGAATCGCACTTTCGCCATCCCGGGCTACCAAAATCTTGAAGCCGGAATCCGCCAAAAAGTCGAACAAAACCCCTAAGTTTATGGGAGTATCATCAACGATTAAGATTATGCCTTTGTGGGGAATTTCTTCGCTCATTTATTTTCTCTATATTGTTTGATAAAATCCAAGATTTGTTTTTCTTCAAAGCCCTTGGCTAATTGACGTAAATGGTTGGTAAAGGGTATCCAGTCCTGATTCATCTGTTCCAGTTGAGCGGCTCGCTTGGCAATCCCTCTAAGGTCGCCCATCATTGCGAAATCGAAGAGTGCCGCGATTTCCTCTACAGGCGGAGGCACCATCGCTTTTGCGGAAGGCTCGCGGAATTCTTCATTTTTAATTTCTTCATAAACCCATGACAGCCCCAAATAACCGCGTAACTTTTCTAAAAGCTCCTGGTTTCGGATGGGTTTAGGCAGGAAATCGTTACAACCGGCTTGAAAGCTCTGTTGTTGATCGCAATCAAAAACGCTGGCTGAAGTCGCAATCACAACGACCTTTAAGTCGGGTGACTTTCTGATTCGACGAGTGGCTTCTAAGCCATTGAGGGCGGGCATCAATAGACCTCTTGCATGAATCAAGAAAATGAGCCAAAAGTAGGTAAGCGTTACTGAATCTGCTCATGCTCTACCAACAGTTGAAAGTCCTCAATCCGAGCGCCTTCAGACGGGCG
>NZ_JACJOQ010000282.1:0-2432 GCF_014695635.1 Coleofasciculus sp. FACHB-712
TGATTTCCCCCAGCACGGCGGCTTCCGTGAGCTAGGAGAATCCGAGCGTCTGCTGTTATCGAAGCGAATTGACTGGCTAACAGACGACTCAAGCCAAGGTGAGTGCCTAAGTGAGGACGAATGTCAAGTTTCAATTTAGAGCCAAACGCTACTTGAGCGATCGCAACTTCCTCTGGGATATCCTCCATGACGTGAACTCCCGGCAGTAGAAACAGCGGCAACACCTGAATGCAGGGGTTCTCAGAATGGTACTCAGATGCAACAGCGCGATTCTGCTTTATAGACGTCACGCGATTCTGCTTCGCAGACGCTACGCGAACGCCAAATTGCCGAATTTGCTCGTGCAACGGCTGGGTTGCCAATTCTAGCACTGCTGTACCCACCAGTGGTTCTTGTAAAGACGTAAAATTTCGCGTTTCTAGCATGGGCGATGCACCCAAACAGCGAACGGGTTGAGATGCCTGTACCCAAGCAATCTCCAACCTCTGTGCCTTCTCGTAGATCAGGGTTGCCAGCTGTTCTACAGCGGCTTGGGGGCGCGGGTCGCGGCTTCCGTGAGAGACCAGTAGATAGGCAGATGACTTGGGCAAGTGTGTAACTACAGGCTTTTGAGCAGTTTCTTTATTCAATTTGATATCGTTTCCAGTAACAATTTCTGTATCAATCGTTTCCAATTGACAATTTATCCCAGTGGTTTACCAATTTGGGTACCGCTGATGGTTAGAGGATTTCTAATATTATTAATAACTTATTCATAAAAATAGAGCCACTGGGCTACACCTCCCCGTGACTCTATCTTTTTTAATTGAGTTCTACTGCTGACGATTTACTGTTTAACTTCAGCAGATGGATCGGCGACATACTGGAAATCCGGTTCCGAGTTCCAAGGCCCGCGCTCATCTTTACCATTCGTAGACAAGTTGAAGTAAAGATTGACCGTTTCATCCGGCTGGATATTGCCAAAGAAAGGATCTGTTAATTTGCCCAAGGAAGAAAGTGCATTCATGAACATCTTCGTATGAGAAATTTCGCGAGTCAGCAAATGTACCAAGGTGTCTTTTGTACCTTGATCCGGAGCCATTTTGATCAGCTCCTCATAGGTTTGACGTGCCCCAGCCTCAGCGGCGATGTCTGCCCGCAGATCGCGCACAACATCCCCACCTTCATTGATATAGTTCGCTGTCCAAGCGCTTCCCTGACTATCTAAAAAGTGTGGTCCCATGCCGCGTACAGCGAAGAGCGTACTCCGGTACGCTTCTGTTTGATCGACATTCTTGGTATGTGATTCAATCAGTTTGCCAACCATTTCTAAGTGGCTAAACTCTTCGATTGCAATATCTTGGAGCATATCCCGAATACCAGGATTTTCGCAATGAAACGACTGCACCCAATACTGTAAAGCGGCTGTTAATTCACCCGTTGCTCCCCCAAACTGCTCTAGAAGTAGCTGGGCATAACGTGGATTCGGCTCTGTGATATTAACAGTATGAATGGGTTCTTTTTTATGGAAAAACATGAATGGATTCCTTTCCTCTATTTGCCGGATCGTTGAGCGCTTGCCAATATTTTTTGTAAAGGAATTCAAAAAAAACGATTCTTTTTCCTTCACAAATCAAGGTATATACCCATACTTTAGATCGGCTGTCAAAGGTATTCCTGCCTCATCGGGTAGACTTAGCTCATGGATTTTTCTATAACCAGAGGAGGACACAAAAAACAAGATTGAAATCTCAGTTGAGGCAATTTTTTAGCTAAAACCGTTCCAATCGCTCAACCGAGGATGAAAATCGCTGATAAGGCAGCAAAAGCTAAGCAATACTGCACTGTTCTAGTTTTCCAGCCATTGCACTGGCGTGACGCCACCATTCATAACCACCCGCCCACCGCCGCGATGGTAGATGTCCAATGGGTGCCTTGTCGCTAAATTTCAAACCAGAGTCAGGAATATACGGGTTGTGGGTAGGCCAGCCAACGCGATCGCAAAAATTGCTATATTCTCCCCCAACCTCCAGAAAAATTTGCTTTTGTACGCTGAAACCAAAGCGCCCCTGGCTGTACTTTACCCATAACTGGTCAATCGTCCATAAATCCTCGCAAGGAAACTTTTGAATATCGCTGTTGAATAGATAGTTATTGCTTGACTTGCCGACTACCAGACACATCACTGCCCAGGTTTCCCGATCGGCTTCTTTCCATTTCTTTTTAGCGAGTAAATCCCGCAATTTTGTATAGTCAACTCCAACCTCGGAATTCAAGGCACTACCACCCGGTCGTTGAGATTGAGTTGGAACCGGAGATGTAGGTCTGGGGTTTAAATTTTGCTGTACCGCTTGCAAGGCAGAGGCAGCGTCTGGGTAACGATCTTTAATGTTATTTTGTAGCAGCCGATCCAAAATTTGACCCAGGCGATCGCTAACTTTTCTCTCCTTGGG
>NZ_JACJOQ010000283.1:0-2459 GCF_014695635.1 Coleofasciculus sp. FACHB-712
AGGCATTATTTGGGGAATCTCGCTTGCCAACGCTGGTACAGTATGACCCACTGAGTCGCTTTTTCGAGGTTCACGAGGGCACATTGCTGTTTTCCGGCGATAACGGGATTCCGCTGATCCGCTATCATATCTCCGATACGGGAGGCTTAATCCCTTACGATGAAATGCTCCAGTTTTTAGCAGAATGGGACTTCGATCCAGTCGCGGCGCTGCAAGGTGAAAGTGCCATTCCTCATCCCGAAACCTCCGGCTTAGGGCTACCCGAACTCAATCCGGCGGCGCGGGCTACCCAAAGAGGAATTCCTCCCTTACCGTTTGTTTATGTGTTTGGACGGTCTAATTTCACGGTTTCCTATTTCGGCGCAAATATTTACCCGGAAAATGTGACGGTGGGGTTAGAACAACCCACGATTCGAGAGTGGGTGACGGGTAAGTTTGTCATGCAAGTTCAGGAAGATGCAGATAAAAACCGCTTCCTGTCGGTGGTTGTGGAGTTAGCGCCCCAAGTAGAAGCCAGTAAAGACAAGCAGGAAGCGATCGCATCTTCGATTCTGTCCCAGCTACTACATCTCAACAGCGAGTTTGCCAACTATGTCCCCCCAACCTACCAAATGCCGCAAGTTACCTTAACTCCCAGCGGCGATCCAGAATATTTTCCGATTGGGGTGAAGCATCGCTATACTCGCCAATAATTTCTGCCAATAATTTCTATAATTGCGTGCCTAATTCGTGCATTGCCTGAATAATCGGTTTCAAACTTTCTCCTAAAGGAGTCAAAGAATATTCCACTTTTGGGGGAATCTGCGGATAAACCTGACGATGAATAATTCCGTCTTCTTCCATCTCTCTGAGTTGCTGCGTGAGCATCTTTTGAGTGATTCCCTCCAGCCCTCTTTGCAGTTCCCCAAACCGTTTAACGCCTGACCATAGTTCTGCCACAATCAAAAGCTTCCAGCGTCCGCTAATTGCTTTTAAGGTAGTTTCTGCTGGACAAGTCTTCCTTTCAAAATTCTCGCTTTTAGCTTCCATAGTATCTTTTTGGGTACTATCTTACTTTAAAGTGCATACTTTACACTTTATGGTTACATTTTTTAAACTATAAATATACAAAAATAAGACACCTAAGAAAGCCAAGGACAAGCAAAATGAGTGAACCCGTTATTGTTGATACAAAACCTATCCTGCTTGCGCTTGAATCTGGTACTTAAATTTTGGTGCAGTTGCGGTCAATCTCACAATCAACCTTATGGCGATGGTTCCCATCAAAACACGGAATCCCCCCTGTAAAGTTTGTACTGAAAGACAAAAAACAGGTAGCAGTATGCCAGTGTAAACACACCAGCAATCCATCGTTTTGTGATGGTTCGCACAGTAAACTTTAGTATTTTTCATGACAAAACCGTAGCCTGTCTAAATAAAGTTTACTTGTACCAACTGGCAACAGATCCCATTTTTTTAGTCTGCGAAGGGAGATGCAATAAATCGCCTCTCTACAACCAGGATAACTCTAAGCTCAGCCGCTGGTATTTAAGTTAAATAGGAGATGAAAATGATTGCAATTCGGAAAGCAGAAGAACGTGGACACGCCGATCATGGTTGGCTCAATTCCTATCATTCATTCTCCTTCGCCAACTACTACGATCCTCAGCACATGGGATTTAAAACTCTGCGCGTAATTAACGAAGATAGAGTGCAAGCGAACCAAGGCTTCGGGACCCATTCTCATCGAGATATGGAAATTATTTCCTACGTACTAGAAGGTGCTTTAGAGCATAAAGATAGCATGGGAACAAGCTCCATTATTCTTCCGGGTGAAGTGCAAGTTATGAGCGCTGGTACAGGAGTTACGCACAGTGAATATAACCATTCTAAAACTGACTTAGTGCATTTTCTGCAAATTTGGATTACGCCTAATCAAAAGGGACTAAAACCTAGATACGAGCAGAAAATGTATTCGGCTGAAGAAAAGCACGGAAATCTCCGTTTAATTGCTTCTCAAGATGGTCGGGATGGTTCGGTTACTATCCACCAAGATGCCAATCTCTACGCAAGTTTGCTCGATGCTGGACAGCAGGTTAATTATCAAATCAACCCTAACCGCCATGCTTGGCTGCAAGTTATCAAAGGCGATATCAGTTTGAATAGTAAGCCACTAGCTGCTGGAGATGGCGCTGCAATCAGTGATGAAAACCAGATAGCCATAGAAGCCAAAAATAGCACAGAATTTCTGTTGTTCGATTTGGCATGACAGCCGAAGGTTTATATACCCTTTAGGCGAAGACGATGATTCCGGTCATGGGTTTTAAGTAGACAGTTCTTTAAGTAAGAGAAATCAAGCGATCGCTTGATTTCTCTTACTTATTTTTTGGTTCTAAGGAATTCGTTTACCTCCAGGTAAAAATGGTATGATTACAGGCAAAAGTATAACTAGCAATGCAGATTACTCAATGTCTCCATGC
>NZ_JACJOQ010000284.1:0-2557 GCF_014695635.1 Coleofasciculus sp. FACHB-712
AACGACGAAATACAAATAAAGTTATTCAAGAGAATTTGTAGTAATGGCAAAAAAAGCTAAGGGAAAAAAACCTATTTATTTTGAAAATCCCGAAAGCGACAAGTTACTGGCAATGGTTTTGGCGCTAACTGGGGAAGTCTCTGTTCTACACGAACGTCTCGATACAGTTGAACGGTTGGCTCAAACA
Source organism: Coleofasciculus sp. FACHB-712 (assembly GCF_014695635.1). Classification (NCBI taxonomy): domain Bacteria; kingdom Bacillati; phylum Cyanobacteriota; class Cyanophyceae; order Coleofasciculales; family Coleofasciculaceae; genus Coleofasciculus; species Coleofasciculus sp. FACHB-712. The sequence continues at coordinate 188 of NZ_JACJOQ010000284.1, forward strand.
AAAGGTCTGATTTCGGTTGAAGAAATTGAGAATTACCAGCCAAGTGAGCAGGTAGAACAAGAGAGAGAACAGTGGCGACAAGCCTATCTCGATCGAATTCTACGGGTTGTCAAAGAGGAACTGGATACATTAACTGAATAAGCAGAATATAAAAGTCACAAATCCTAAATTTATAGATTGAGATTGAGCAGATTTAAACTTGTTCCAGGTATCTTGATGATGAAACGTTGGTTGAACTGGGTTGTATTTGGCACTAGCCTACTGGTGACGCTGCCGCTAGGAGCGATCGCTTCTGCTCAAAGTGTCATTAACAAAGCCACTTGCACCTACAATGGCAAGCCACTTTACGGCAAAATAAAAATTGTTGAAAGCTTGCCAGATATCAAGGTAAAGATTGTCTCATCCTCCCCGGATTTAATCGTCGAACCTGTCACCGCTTTTCCCCAACGGTGCGGTCAGTGGCAATTTGTTGAATCTTTTCCCGATCTCAAGGTGCAGATTGTCGAGAATTTTCCCGATATCCAGATTCAGTTTGTCAATAACTTTCCCGGCGTTCGGTAAGAAACTAACACGGCGTGCGACTTTCTGTATTTCTGCCTCTCTTGCCAAGGGAGGTTAAGAAAAGGTTGCACACCGCGTAAACTAAGAATTAAAAATTGAGGCTTTTTAATCTTTAATTGTTCCCTAGCCTGGATATTGTGCTTGCCAGCGTCGCTGGGGACCCATGTCCAGATGCAGCATATAGGGCACATACATATAGGTCGCTAAACCGCCTTCCCACCAATCCAGCATCTTTGCGAGCTGTCGCCCGGTGTAGCCCTCCACCCTGAAATCAACAGCACCGCCCGTCATCGGTTGATTTTTGGACGCGCCATGAACCTTAGCTCCAAAGGGTTTGTGATGATACCAACTGGTGATCAGGAAAGGCTTACCAATCTGGTCTCTGGCAACTTGTAGCTGCTTGGCAAGAGCGATAATATTCTCCACGACTTCTAGATTTTCGGGGAGATGGCGATCGCCATTAGGAATCGCGTCTGCCCACGTCAAGTCACCACCCGCAATGATCGGATCGTTCAGATGAATTTCTGACGAAGACGAATAGGTTGCCAAAGCCAACGGTTGGCTACTTTTGAATGTCAGTTTCTCCATCGCCTCCGGCGCAAGATCGGGGCTTGGGCCATTTAATAAAGCTTGGTGAAACTTCTCTAACTGCTCTGGGTGATTATCTTTGAACCATTGCTCAAGCTCATCAATCGCTTGATTTTGATGCTCTAAATTCTGATAAAACTTAAAGGCATTTGTTAGTTTGAACTCCATATCGGTCGCTCCCTCCAGCGGGCAATTCCCTAAATACCAGCCTACCGCGCAACCTGTACCACTATTCTCTTGTTTCCCAGCTGTAGGTCAGGGAAAACCCGCTCTGGAAGATTATAGAGACTTTTATAAAACTGGCATCTGCTCTTGTAGAACAGCTGCCTCCTCCTTAAGAGGTAACTTTTCTCTTGGTTGCGGGGATGGATGAGCGCCAAAACTGGTTAAAACACTTTCCAAAGTTGGCAGGCATTGAGTCACCTTCTTTGCCCGAATGATCCCGTCCCAAACTGGCTCCAACTTCTTCCACGCCCCAGCATAAACCAAATGCCGCATCCGGTCAGACCAACGATCCTTAGCCCAAGCACCTTGGAAAATATTACTCCAACGATAAAAATCTCGATACGCTTGCCAGTAGCCTGCCTCTAGCACCTCCGGCGTCATCTTAGTTGGCTTGTAGACAACATGACGAGTATCGTATAAATCCCAGTTGGAATGAGTAATTCGTCCCTGCGCTGCCATGCGTTTGTACAAAGCAGTATCGGGATAAGGCGTCAAAATGTGAAACGTGGCAGTTTCTAGCCCTTGCTGCACCGCCCATTCAACGGTGCGCTCAAACACGGTTTCATCATCGTCATCCATGCCAAAAACGAAGCTAGCATTCACCATCACGCCCAAATCCCGCAAACGGCGAATCGCAGCGCTGTAATCTCGATTGAGATTTTGATATTTATGCTGTTCTTTGAGATTCGTCGGGTTAAGGGTTTCAAAGCCAACAAACAAGCTGCGTAAGCCACATTCGACTGCTTTTTCCAACAATCCCGGCTGCAAGATAGATTGTACCGTTGCGGCTGCTTGCCACACGCGCCCCATCCCCTTCATCCCCTCAAACAACGCGGCGGCGAATTCAGCGTTGCCAAACAGATGATCGTCGAGAAAATAAAGATGATGCCCTGGTAGCCGCTCAATCTCAGCCAGTGCATCGTCTACAGGTTGCGTGTAGAAAGATTTGCCGCCTTTAAAGAAAGCTTCTTTGTAGCAAAAATCGCAGGTGTGAGG
>NZ_JACJOQ010000285.1:0-2592 GCF_014695635.1 Coleofasciculus sp. FACHB-712
GACACCGATGCTTACCTGGTAAAACGGTGTCAAGAAGGCAACAAGCAGAGCTTTCGGCAACTCTACCAGCGCCATCAGCAGCGCGTCAGATCAACTCTTTACCAACTCTGCGGTACCTCATGCTTAGATGATTTGGTGCAAGAAGTATTCTTACGCGCTTGGAAGGGATTACCAAAATTGCGGGAAACCGCCCATTTTTCGACTTGGCTTTATCGCATTAGCTGGAATGTCGCCTCAGATAGACGGCGGCAATTTGCTGTAGAAACCCGAAATTTCGCGTCTTTACAACAAAGCGCTACCAATGCCTTGCCAAGTCAACAAGAATCTCCCACTCTGATGCACTTACATTATGAAGATTTAGTGCAGCGCGGACTGCAACAACTAAGTTTCGAGCATCGCGCCGTACTGGTTCTGCACGACTTAGAAGACGTTCCGCAAAAAGAGATCGCAAATATCTTGTCGATTCCAGTTGGCACAGTAAAATCTCGCCTCTTTCATGCTAGAACCTCCATGAGGCAATTTCTCCAGCAACAAGGAGTCCACCTATGACTCAGTTCCCCGATGATGACAAACCCCTGGTAGAGTTTCTGCGCCAACACCGGGGTCATATTCCTCCATCTGCACCCGATTTAGAGAGCCAGATTATGCAAGCCGTAGCCTCTGCGCCGCCACAGCCGCAATGGCGACGACAGAGGTGGATTTTACCCTCTGCCCTTGTTGCTAGTCTGCTAGTTACCTGGGCAGGATATCGCGTGCTAGTGCCTAACACTGCATCGACTGCATCCACAAACACCGCCGAACTGGAAGCATTTCTGGCGACGAACTGGGATAGTGTTGTCGCGGGTGAAACGCCCGCGTCGTCGAGCAGCCAAGATGCAGAAGCTGATTGGTTGCTCTCAGAAAATTAGCTTTTTTAGGGAATCGGTAATGGTCAGTTATCTTTAATCAGCTCATTGCGACTACCTCATCAAGAATGGCTAATTGCGTCTTAACGAATTACTAATTACTAATTACTACTAACGACGGAGATTGTTTTCATGTCCCTAAATCGTATTTCTCTGTTAGCGGTTCTCATACTATCTATAGGGAGTGCGGTTGCTCTTGCCGATCCGAATCCCCAATCTTCTCAAACAATTGCCCAAAATTCGCCGGGTGCCCGTCCTCAAAGAGGCAACAAGGATGGACTCCTTCAGCAACTCAATCTTACCCCACAGCAAATGCAGCAAATGCAGGCGATTCGGCAGAAGTATAGAACCCAGATAGCGCCGCGCCAGCAAACTCTACGTCAAGCTCGGCAAGAGCTAGCGACACTGATGAATAGTACAGCTTCCGCCAGCCAAATTCGCTCTAAAAATCAGCAAGTTGAAGAGTTGCAGCAGCAGCTACAAAAGTTGCGGTTTGAAAGTATGTTAGAAATGCGAGAAGTTATGACTCCAGAGCAACGCGCCAAGTTTGTCCAACTGATGCAACAGCGACGACAACAAAAGGGGCAACGGGCGGGGAAAAATAGAGGACAAGGATTTCCAGGTTCGCTGGAGCGAAATTTTTAGCGGTTGATACGCCGGAAACTACTGCCCAATTGAATGCTTGATTATCTTTATCTGCATGGATTTGCCTCTAGTCCCCAGTCAACGAAGGCGATCTATCTGCGCGATCGCTTATCTTCCCTGAAAATCCCCTTGACAATCCCCGATCTCAACCAAGGCGATTTTTCCCATCTGACAATAACTCGGCAAATAAAGCAAGTCGCCGCTGAATTTCCCCCAAACTCAATGCCTGTTACTGTCATTGGCTCCAGCTTAGGGGGTTTAACAGCGGCTTGGGTGGGAGAAAAATACCCGCAGGTTCAGCGGTTAGTGTTGCTAGCTCCGGCTTTTGAGTTTCTGACTCACTGGTTGCTCCGACTGGGGGAAGAACAACTGCAACAATGGCAGACAGAGCAATATTTGCCGGTATATCACTATGGCGAGAAGCGATCGCTTCTTCTGCACTACCAGTTCGTCACCGACGCCGCCCAATATCAAGACGAACAGCTACAGCGCCCCATCCCTACTCTGCTTCTGCATGGGCGTCACGATGAAGTGATTCCAATTGCAGCTAGCCGCAATTACGCCGCCTCACGCCCTTGGGTTAAATTTATCGAACTAGAGGACGATCACAGTTTAGGAAACGTCCTACCTGAAATTTGGGAATTGATCGAAGCTTTCTGCTATTAATACCTGTTTGTTTCGCCGCCCCTTTAGGCGTTCCGCTGCCATATAAAAAACTAAAACCCGCCTAAGGTACCGGCGGGTTCGTGAACGAGCTATAAATGGTCAGGTTACTCAAACGAAAGAGGAAAAATTCTAGAAAAGTTGACGAAACCAAAAACTAACTCTACTAGGGTGGACTTAATTCGCAACAAACCTTTTCTAACTATCTTGCATTCCCTACGCCGATTCAGGCAATGATCTAGATCCGCGACCAACAGTTCAAATTCAAAAAGAAGCGAATGAACTTCAGCGCGATCGCTACATTTATTAGAGAAATACAACCGAGATTCGGTGTTGCGTTGGATAAGAGCGGGAGACACAGGCTCGAATCCGAAAACTT
>NZ_JACJOQ010000286.1:0-2045 GCF_014695635.1 Coleofasciculus sp. FACHB-712
ATGGGGACACAAAACTTCCCAATCTCCTTTTTTATTTATTATCCTCTAAGCTAAACAATGCAACTCCCAGCAGCTCCCTGCTGGGTAAAGTAAAGATAGGCAATAGGCAACTTTTTTTAATTGTTATTCTGAGCGGAATCCAGTACAGGGTTAGCGAAGACGATGACATAAAAAGTTGTACACGGGATATAAATAAACGGGGAAAACAGCCGTTTGACCTTACAATTATTTATCAGGGAAATAAAGAATAATTAAATGAAATTTTGTAGAGCGATCGCCATTTTTCAAAAGTCAACTTCCCCCGATTTTTATTGGCTCGCATACGTGTACATCACGTCTGAACGCAGTACATACTTTCGACCTTGGATTACGGGTGCGCCTTCATGTTTTATTTCGTGGATAAAGAACAGCGCCATACCGATTTTAGGAACTATAGAGACGTTGGGTGAAAAAAACAGAGTTTCGCCTCCCTCAAAGTCTTCGCTCAGATAAATCATAAAAGTTAAACGGCTATGGTCGCCGTTTGTTCGCCAATAACTACCATCGTGATGTGGTGCGAAGCGCTGACCCGGATCGTATCGGTAGAACCGCAAGCGCTCATTAAGTCCCATTGCACACCAGTTACCGATTCTGGGAACATAAGTTTCCACACGATGCCATAAATTTGCCGCAAGTTCTTCATCATCCAAAATCACCCGATCGTTATTTCGGATTGATGGAGCCATTATGTATTCATCCTGTCCTACGGTGAGACCAGCCGGAGTATAGCCTATGTTTTCGGTTATAGCGATATACTCGGCACACTCTGCTTTTGATAGAACGTTTGGGACGGTAAAAATCGGATTTTCTAAAGGCGCTTTTTTCATGACTAATTATTATTTAAGGTTTTTTTCAGGGTGTCAGGTATATTTAAGTCATGAAAAATCGGATGCCAAAAGAACATACTATTTGTGGCGATTTCTAGCATCCAAAAATTTTAGCTGCTGGTAAAGCATCGCAATTTTCGGCAAATCAACACCTGCTGCTTGTGCAGTTCGTAGGGGATTACCGAACATGGTTTCCACCTCTAGAGGACGCCCTTCGTCATAGTCGATTTTCATACTGGTGCGGTACGGCTTCATCTTTGCCGTGTGATCGAGCATCTTTTCGACAAAGCTATCAGGAATCTTCCGACCAAAAGCAGATGCACCTACCAGCACTTCACCCATCAACTGCTCGGCTAATAATCGCGTGTGAAGATTGTTCATCAGCTCATCTGTTGTGGCGTCAAGAACCACAGAAAGCCCGTTATATGGGATATTCCACACCAGTTTCTGCCAACGAGCAAACAGCAAGTCTTCAGCAAGTTGGATAGGGATGTCAGCACTTTCAAAGTCGCTGGCAATCTGACGCATTCGCTCGGTAATCCCGGCGGGTTGATAATCGGGGGTATATTCGCCGAGTGTAATCGCCTTATAGTCTAGGTGGCGGATGTGTCCTGGCCCCACTTTATTAGAGCAGAGAAAGCACAAGCCTCCCATCACCCGTTCCGAACCAACAATTTTGGCGACTTTCTCTTCAACGCCTAGACCATTTTGCAGTACCAAGACGACGCCACCATCCTTGATCGCAAATGGCAGCATTTCTGGTAGCAGGTGGTTTTGCGTCGTTTTCAGCGCTACAACCACTACATCGCAAGGTGGCATTTTGTTAGCGTCAGGGTAGGCGTTAACGTGAGGGAGGGTAAAATCGCCGTCTGGGGACTCAATGACTAAACCCTGTTGACAGACTTGTTCGTAGTCGCTGTGCAACAGGAAGTGGACATTCAGCCCCGCCCGTTGTAGTTTAGCTCCGTAGTAGCCCCCCAGCGCTCCTGTTCCGAGGATGGCGTAACTCCGATTAGACATTGCTCTTTATAAAAGCTGAATCGCGGATATTTGGGCAACTTGCACGACTGGCGGCAATTGACTTGTGGGTGCGGGTATCATTTCACCCCGGAAGTCTAGTAACTGAACCAGCAGCAGATAGGCGATCGCTAGAATTATAGAAATTGCCCCAGTGATAAT
>NZ_JACJOQ010000287.1:0-2594 GCF_014695635.1 Coleofasciculus sp. FACHB-712
GAAAATACGATCGCCCTTAAACTTCCGGGCGAATTCTGCTACTGCCCAAACTGTTGTTTAGCTTGCTGATAAACTTCCACCGTTATTATTTTTTGCCCTGCTTCTTGTGCAAATTTTTCGATCTTTTTCCGAGCAGCGGGACGGACAAAAAAGGGAATTTCTTTCAACTTGGCTTCAGCTTCGGGTGTCCACTCTACGGCATTGGGTTGGTTCGCCACAGTTTTCTCCAAAAAATCCTTAAAACAGGAGTTTAACAGGGAAGCGATCGCGCTTTCCAGCGTCTCATCAAGAAGGCGATCGCACTGATGATGCGATCGCCTTTCCCAACCCTACCAACGAGCTACCACTTTTTGTAGGAGAGGAACTTGCCCGACATAATAATTTTTACGCGATCGCCCTTGGGATCTTCTTCTTTTTCCACATCCAAAGTAAAGTCAATCGCGCTCATAATTCCGTCACCAAACTTGTCGTGAATGACGCTTTTTAGCGGCATTCCATACACTTGCATAATTTCATAAAACCGATAAATCAGAGGGTCAGTGGGAACAATTGGTCCCAATCCTTTCACCGGACATTCTGTTAGTTCAGTCGCATAATTTGGGTCAAGCTCTAAGGCGAAGAGCAGCTTACTAGCCTCTTCTTCAGAAGCACTTGCTTGACGATACATCACTGCCGCAATCCAAACTTCGTCGCGTCCAACAGCCTTTTCTAAATCAGCAAAGCTTAACCCTTTCTCTTTTTTAGCACTCAAGAGTATTTGAGTAATTTCAGGAATAGCCATTAATAAACCCTCAGCAAAAAAAGTAGCAACGATTGGAAACGATTGTAATGAATCTTTTCTCAGCTTTAGAAGCAGTTAAACTATCTCCTCTAACCGACAATCGATTCCGTTACATTCGCTACCTATATGCTGCTACTTTTGAAGCTTTAGGCTTTTTAGGTGGACATTTCCCGACCTATTTTTGCCTTTTGCCTTTTGCTGTTTTTAGCGGTCTACAGAACCCATGATGATATCGATGCTACCCAAAATCACCACAATATCAGCGAGTTTTACACCCTTTAGAAGACTAGGGAGGATTTGCAGGTTGTTGAAATCGGCTGCACGAATCTTCCAACGCCAAGGGAAGACATTATCATCGCCAATAATATAGATTCCTAGCTCACCTTTCCCACTCTCGACTCGGACGTAATGTTCGCCTTTGGGAATCTTAAAAGTGGGAGCGATTTTCTTACCAATGTACTGGTAGTCAAAGCCATTCCATTCGGATTTTGGCCCTTCTGCCATACGCTTGGCTTCCAAGTTCTCGTAAGGACCACCGGGAAGTGCTTTGATAGCTTGGTAAATAATCTTGACAGATTCGCGCATCTCCCGAATCCGCACCAAGTAGCGGGCAAAACAATCACCGCCAGTTTCCGTATGCACTTGCCAGTCGAAGTCGTCGTAACATTCGTAGTGGTCAACTTTCCGCAAGTCCCACTTGACACCAGAACCCCGCAGCATCGGGCCAGAAAGTCCCCAGTTGATCGCTTCTTCGCGGCTGATGGTGCCCACGCCTTCCACGCGACGGCGGAAGATGGGGTTGTCTGTAATCAAGCGCTCGTATTCGTCAACTTTTGGCAGGAAGTAGTCGCAAAAGTCTAAGCACTTGTCAACCCACCCGTAAGGCAAATCAACGGCAACTCCCCCAATACGGAAGTAGTTGTTATTCACCATCCGATAACCAGTGGCGGCTTCCCACAGGTCATAAATCATCTCCCGTTCGCGGAAGATATAAAAGAAGGGAGTCTGAGCGCCCGTATCAGCCAAAAATGGTCCCAACCACAGCAGGTGATTGGCGATACGGTTCAATTCCAGCATAATGACGCGGATGTAGCTGGCGCGTTTGGGAACTGAGATACCGGCTAGTTTTTCCGGCGCATTAACGGTGACAGCCTCGTTAAACATTCCCGCTGCATAGTCCCACCGGCTGACGTAGGGGACGTACATGATGTTGGTGCGGTTTTCGGCAATTTTTTCCATACCGCGATGCAGGTAGCCGATAACCGGCTCGCAATCCACGACATCTTCCCCATCCAGGGTAACGATGAGTCGCAGCACTCCGTGCATGGAGGGATGGTGCGGACCCATGTTCAGCACCATCGGTTCTGTTCTAGTTTCTATCTTTGCCATAGTTCAGCCATCTCTCCTTGAAGCCGATTTGGGCAGCCGCACCTGAAATTTCGTAAACACGCCAAAATCACTCCGACTGGCACTGTCTGTTTACTACTGAGTGTTGATTTTTGTTTCGCTTCCTTAATTATATGGAGCTTTGTCCGCAGGATACGTCGGAATTCGAGCTGCATTTAACCAAGGGGAATTTTGGCACAACGTAGAGAATCCGGCGTTGCTGAAATCGTAATCATTTAGGCAACGCCGTCAAAGGTTACTGGTGAGCGTTCAGCGCCAAGTTAGATGGAGATGGCTTTGCACTTGGAAAAGCGTGTTGTGTCGCAAAAAGCTGTGCAACCATTTCTGTACGAGACGAAACCTCAAGCTTACGGAACATTCGCTTCAAAGCCTGCTTGACAGAATTCTCGGTAATCCAAAGTTCAGT
>NZ_JACJOQ010000288.1:0-2302 GCF_014695635.1 Coleofasciculus sp. FACHB-712
GCTTCTTTTCGGACTGCTTCTTCGGTACCATATCCCCACTTCGACTGATGATATCCCAAAGCCCAGCGGGGAGGCAGGGGAGAACGTCCCGTCAGCTCCGTGTAACGCTCTAGTAGTTCCGCAGGGGAGCCGGAAGTAAAGTAGTAACGCAGCGATCCTCCGTCGAAGTTGGCTGTGGCGACATCTGCAAACGTAAAATTGGCATTAAAAGAATTTTCATAGAAAACCAAGTAACTGCCTGCGGAGTGAAGACCCCAATAAACCGGAATGCAAATATACATCGGATCTGAACCGGGGGCATACATCCCAGCCGCGTCATAGTTCCACATCCGATAAGTTTTCGGTTGCTGGGTAACTTCTCCTTTCTTTGTCACCTCCCTCGCTGCACGCAGGTTGAGGGAAGAAGCGCGTTCTCCCAAGCCATAAATGCGTTCTTCTTCTCGCAGTTGGGCTTTGTGAATCCATCCCCCATCTTTTCGTTGCGGCGGGAGTTCTTCCCGTATGGTTTGTCCAGAGGCGTCGCAGAATTTCAGGCTGCCATCGATTCCGACGATAACGGTGAGATTGTGGCTCGAAACCGTCCAACCCTCCGCCGTTTCTTCCAGTGTCGTCTCGACTTCCGACCAATCCTGACGAGCGATCGCATACGGAATCGGCGGTATCCCCGGCTTCCAATCCACTCGGACTAAATCGCTAGTCAGAAAACAAATTTCTAACTCTGCTTGCTCGAAGTAAAAATTAGCACCTCGATTGCTTGGCTCGCCCCGGAGTAATTTGCCGGGGTTGTCAAAAGCTTCCTCGGCTGGCAAATTGGGAAACTCCTGTTCAATGCGATCGCGTTGGCGAGAATAGACCCATGCCTGCGGCATATAACTCACATAGAGCAGCGATCCTAGAACAAAACGTATCTTTAGCGATATTTCTTTGAAGAGACTCATCGTATTTATGCCAGAACAGAGCTAATCTTTTTAACCGATTTAACAAATCTTTTAATCGAGCAACTCTTCAAGAGAAAAGCAAATTTATCTTAGTAAGCTCATCAATCCTAAGTATGATCTCTTGAATTAAAATCTCAATATGCTAAAAAATATTCTGGTAATTAAAAAGACACGGATGACAAATTCTGGCAGAGCCGGGTTGAAAGCCGTTGAAAGCGAGTTTCGTCTAGATAGCCAGTATAAACAAGGGGTGCCGCGTCTCCATCTATACTTTTTGAGTATAAATAGACAGAAATGAATAAACAGAAACTAATCAGAAATGTTGGTTTTTTTAGCCAAATTTAAGCCCCAAGATAGGGTATTTCTCTAAACCGACGAGTCTAAGCTGAAAGAGATAAATTCATTTAAATTGAGGAAAAAATTATGCCAGGTGGTCATGCCAGTCATAAAAGCACTTCACCAAAACCCAACACGAATGCGAATGGTCGCATTGATACTGCGGCTGATCTCTCAGTAGAACCAGCCGATCTTCTGGATGAAGGTGTTGATGCGAGAAGAGCCGAAGAAGAAAGTCCGGAGAATGCCGCCGCGACTCAACGACCGAATCAAGGCGGCTCGGGGCAAGAACAGCAGTAATCGGCATTTATAGACCATTGCCAATCAAGATGAAGGGTGCCCAATAATAAGGGTGGCTAAGGCGATCGCTAACATTACCGGGTATATCGCGAATCCGTTCGACGACAAAAATGCCCCGTTCTTGACCCAAAGCTGTATAGTCGCCGGTAATCAAGGCGATTTGTGCTTGGCGGAGGGATTCAGCTTTTGGGGTATTGCCATTTTCTAGAGCGGTATAGAAAGCATTCATCAGTGCTTGGGTACCGCCATCATCGACTGTCCACAAAGACGCGATCGCCGCCCTCGCACCCGCCTTTTGCATCAGGTACCCAAAGCCTAAAATCTCTTTCCCATCACCTAATTGACCGCCGACTCCGGTTTCACAGGCAGAAAGTACGACCAGATCGGTGTTTTTCAAAGGCCAAGTTTCGACATCGCGGAAATTTGCGCGATCGCCATTGCCAAATAAAATAAACGAATCTTCTGGTTTCCCCGTGACAAAGGCGGCATGAGTAGCAAAGTGGAGGATAGAATAATCGCTGATCCGGGCTAATATTTCCTTTTCGCTAAAGTCCCGGTTGAGTAAACCTGTCGTGTTAGGAAGCATCGCCGCCAAGTTTTCGACTTCCTTCCCTGCAAAGCGCAATCCTCCAAAGTTGAAGTTGCGATCGCCGACTTGAAAGCTGTAATTTCCCTGACTGAACGCACCCGCTAAAATCTTAGGCGCTTGGGGTTTCTTGTCCCACTCG
>NZ_JACJOQ010000289.1:0-2637 GCF_014695635.1 Coleofasciculus sp. FACHB-712
GGATCTTCGGGAATTCCTGCATACTCGGCAAACACGCGCACGCTCAAGTTATTCTCTGGATGATAAGTTTCAGGGCAGAAAACCAATATACATTTGCCTTGAGTATGACTAACTAAATCAAAATATTTGTCCTTATTTACCTTAATTCGCTTTAAGGATTGGTGCGTTTTCAAGGGAACGATAATAAAGGGAACCCCGGTAGAAACTTCTTGAATTGGGAATCGAGGATCTATCTCGCTGGTTTCTAAATTCAAAACTTGGGCAAGTGTCTCTCCCTCGAAGGTTTGGGTAAAAATCGGTGGTTTTTGCTGCATCCACACCCATTCTACTCCTTGCTCTGCGTAATGCAGCGATACGGGAATTTGCCCAACTTTCAGATTTAAAATTAAGTTTTCAACCGGCTGATTAATAATTTCTTGCTGCAAAATATAGGCGGTTCCTAAGGTAGGATGACCCGCAAACGGTAATTCTTGCTCTGGCGTAAAAATCCGCACATCATAACCTCCTTCTCGAACATTAAGAGAGGTTATAAAAGTAGTTTCTGAATAGTTCGTTTCTTTAGCAATTCGTTGCATCTGAGCATCAGAAAGCTCACCGGCATCAGTAAAAACTGCTAGCTGATTACCCGTGTATTTTTCTACGGCAAATACATCAACAATGTAAAACTTGAGGGGCTTCATACTTGTCAAAATCGCTGCTATATGGTTTATTAGCAAAAGGCTGGGATCGCGTCTAAATGCACAACTCAGCCAGAGGGCAGATATACCAAATAAGGAGGTTGGTATACTAGAGAACGTTTGCAAATCCAGAGTGCATTGTAACTAAAGATTTTTTTGCCAATGCCATTTTTCGGACTTGTTTGGGTAACTTCTTGGGTCAGCTGTTTTTTCTCTAACCAGGCGTTGTCGAGTATACCTGATTACCTCTCGATAACACTTCCAGCCAAGGTTTTTTCATCTGTCAATAATCCCCTGGATAGCGATAAACCTCTGTTTATTCAGGCTGTAGGAACAGGGGCACCCCACTCTTATTTAAGTGGTTTACACTCTCAGAAATTCAGTGCGTTCTTGCCTTCCTGGGATTTCCAGATAGGAGGAAATCAGAGCCAATCTTCATCAAACAAAGCCAAAACGCCTGAACAATCTAGGCGGAAGCTTGAAACGGTGGATAATGTGCTTTGCCGCCCCGGCTCGGCACCCACAAAGGAAGCGCCAGTAGCACCAACTATCCTATCTCAGTCGGCTTCAGGGGTTGAAGTTCCTGTCGGTCGAGCGTCAAAGCCGAGTTTTCCAGACAGAATCATGCAGGTGATGCAGAATTTATTGAAATTGCCTGCTTGGACTGAATCTCGCGATACAACGCCTTCGCCGGTTGCAGTCGTTCAGATTCGCGACAAAGGCACATCGGGCGATCGCTTAATCAATGAAAAAATTGGAAAACGGCAAGGTCTGTGGATGTCCTTGGCTGGGCGCAAAAGTAAGAGCGTTGCCACATCTAGCGGAGAACCGGAGCAGTTTCAAGTCTGGGTGAAGGGACATTTGGTGGCTCAAATCCCCGAAAAACCCCAAGCTGAACGATTTGCCAAGCGCGTTGCGCAACTCCTGCAAAACTCCGATGTTGACGCTTCGCAACTGAAACCAACGCTGGTGGATGGGAAGCCGGGGGGTAAGCTAGGCAACAACCAGTTGTTTGTAATTGACGACGCGATCGCTGCCGACTTCAATCGCGATCGCCAACTCTTGGCAATCGAATGGGTAAATAATCTCCGCCTCGCCTTGGGAGAAACGCCTTTAACCTTGGTGGAAGCTCAAGCCCAAATGCACGGATTAACCCAGACAGATACCAAACTAGAGGGTTTAGCTTCTTGGTATGGGGGTTATTTTCACGGACGCCAAACGGCAAACGGTGAAATCTATAACCAGGATGCACTGACAGCGGCTCATCCCTCTCTGCCTTTTAATACCTTTTTGAAAGTGACAAACTTGAAAAATGGGGATGCTGTCATCGTACGGGTGACTGACCGTGGCCCCTACATTGCGCCGAGAACGCTGGATTTGTCGCGGGGAGCCGCTCGTTGCGTTAAGAGCGAAGAGGTGGGCGTGATTCCCTATGAAGCGGTCGTAATGAAACCGCTCTAACCTCGATCGAGGGCTGTTCTTGAAAAAAAGACGCGATGATTAATCGCGTCTCTACACTCCATTAACGGTTTAGCCTCTATTCAAGACAGCGGATAGCCTCTAGCAAGCCTTTGGCTTTGTTAAGGGTTTCTTGGTACTCAGTTTCGGGGCGAGAATCGGCAACCAAACCTGCCCCCGCTTGGACTGACACCTGATGTTTCCCACTGGCTTGAGAACGAACAACCATCGTGCGAATCGCGATCGCTGTATTTAATTGCCCCTCAAAGTCATACCAGCCATATGCCCCTGAATAAGGGCCACGACGGCAGGGTTCGAGTTCGTGAATAATCTCCATCGCCCGAATCTTGGGGGCACCGCTGACGGTTCCGGCGGGGAAGCAGGCTTTGAGTAAATCCCAGGCGGTTTTATCGGGCGCGAGTTCTCCCAGCACGTTGCTGACGATGTGCATCACATGAGAGTAACGCTCGATTAGCATCAATTCATCGACTCTCACCGTGCC
>NZ_JACJOQ010000029.1:0-2825 GCF_014695635.1 Coleofasciculus sp. FACHB-712
TCCGAAGCACTGCGAATCATCGCTCGTCAGGTTGCGGCTCAACAAGAACTACGCCGTGGTTTGAACCGCTTAACCCGTGCCCCCCAATCGCACTCACGAGGGGAAGAACAGCAGGAGCGTTTCTTTACGCTCTCTGAGGAGCGCCTGCGCCTACTAGAATCCATTGTTATCAATGCAAATGACGCGATTGTCATTACAGAAGCTGAGCCATTGGAAGAGCCGCTTGGCCCCAGAATTGTCTATATAAATCAGACCTTTACCCAAATGACCGGCTATCAACCGGAAGAGGTAATCGGTAAGACTCCCCGGTTGTTGCAAGGGCCGAAAACTGAGCGATCGCAACTCGATAAAATTCGTCAAGCTTTGTCACGATGGGAGCCGGTCAGAGTCGAGTTGATTAACTACCGTAAAGACGGTTCCGATTTTTGGGTAGAACTGAATATTTTACCCCTGGCAGATAGTACGGGTTGGTTTACCCATTTGCTAGCGGTGCAACGAGATATTACCGAACGCAAAGCCGCTGAGTACGAACTAAAATCCCATGCGCGGGCTTCAGCAGCAGTGGCTCAACTGGGGCAAGGGGCGCTCTCTGGCACCAATCTAGATACGCTGATGCAAGAAGCGGTGAAGCTGGTTGCCCAAACCCTGGAAGTGCCCTATTGCCAGGTTATGGAACTGATGCCAGGAGGCAATGCTTTCTTCATGCGGGCGGGCGTTGGTTGGCAGGAAGGGTTGGTGGGTTCTGCAATCATCGGTGCCCACGATCGTTCCCAGGCAGGATATACCTTGCTAACGGGGAAGCCGGTGATTGTGGAAGACCTCCGGATCGAAACGCGCTTTTCTGGAACGCCACTGCTGCACAACCACCGTGCGATCGCTGGCATGAGTGTGATTATTCATAGTCAGGGGAACCCGTTCGGTGTTTTGAGCGTTCACACCCCCTACTACCGGAGGTTTACGGAAGACGAAGTTCATTTTTTGCAAGCGGTTGCGAATGTCTTGGCAACGGCGAACGAACGCCAGCTTGCGGAAGAGGCGCTGCGAGAAAGCGAAGAGCGGTATGCGCTGGCGGTTCGCGGGAGTAATGAAGGTTTGTGGGATTGGAACCTGAAAGCGGAAACCTTCTATTTTTCGCCGCGATGGAAATCGATGTTGGGTTGCCAGGAGGATGAAATTGGCGACAGCCCGGAGGAGTGGTTTAACCGCGTACATCCAGAAGACTTGGAGCGAGTCAAAAGCGCGATCGCTGCCCATCTAGAAGGGTTGACTCACCACTTCGAGAAAGAATATCGGATGTTACATAAGGATAAAACCTACCGATGGATGCTTTGTCGAGGAATGGCGATTCGAGATGCCAATGACAAAGCCTACCGGATGGCAGGATCGCAGACGGATATTACCGACCGCAAGGTGGCTGAGGAACATCTCATCTATGATGCATTTCACGATCCGCTGACAGGTTTGCCCAATCGAGCCTTATTTATGGAGCGACTGTCCCAGGCGATCGCGCGAACCAGAAGACAGCCAGAATATCTGTTTGCCGTCTTATTTCTAGATATCGATCGCTTCAAAGTCGTCAATGATAGCCTCGGTCATGTCATCGGAGACCATCTGCTGATTGCGTTAGCAAAGCGACTGCAAAGTAGCGTCGCTTCTTGCCTGCAAGCCTCTGTGTGTGGCAGCAATACTGTGGCACGGCTTGGGGGCGATGAATTCGTCATCCTCTTAGAAGAAATTCAAGATATCGACGTTGTAGAAGCGATCGCCAAAAGCATCCAAAAAGACCTCCGGCATCCTTTCAACCTAGACAGACACGAAGTCGTTGTGACAGCCAGCATTGGCATTACCTTAAGTGCAATCGAGCAACGAGGTTCATCAGGCACTTACAAAACTTGCCCCTACCCCGGAGACATTCTGCGTGACGCCGACATCGCCTTATATCAAGCCAAGGCACTAGGCAAAGCCCGTTACGAAGTTTTTACCACCGCTATGCACACTCATGCGGTGGCTCGCTTGCAACTAGAAAACGATCTCAGACAAGCCCTAGCCAGAACTGAGGTAAAAGACCGGCTTCAAACAAAAACTGTCAATTCTTCTGGTTACTCTTCACTCAGTCGTGAGTCCGCATCCTTCAGTCATTCTTTCCTGCTTCACTATCAGCCCATTGTCTGCTTCATGACTGGCAGAATTACTGGTTTCGAGGCACTGGTACGCTTGTCTCACCCGTTTCGCGGCTTGATTTCCCCAGTTGATTTTATCCCGATCGCAGAAGAAACAGGTTTAATTATCCCCTTGGGAGCGTGGGTTCTGCGCGAAGCCTGCCGTCAAATGCGGCTTTGGCAACAAGAATTTCCCGACTTGGCACCATTAACCATCAGCGTTAATCTTTCCGGCAGACAGTTTTCAAAACCTAATTTAGTCGAGCAAATTCAGCAAATTCTCCAAGAAACCGAGTTACCAGCGCCAAGTCTAAAACTGGAAATTACCGAAAGTGTAGTGATGGAAAATGCTGCCGCCGCTACGGCTAGTTTAGAGCAACTAAGCAACTCCGGAATTCAACTTAGTATTGATGACTTCGGAACCGGCTATTCTTCTTTGAGCTATTTGCACCGCTTTCCGCTCAATACTCTGAAGATTGACCGCTCCTTTGTTAGCCGGATGGATGCAGGCGAAAATTCTGAGATTGTAAAAACGATTGTTACGCTGGCTCATCATCTGGGATTAGATGTGATCGCAGAAGGTGTAGAAACGGCGGCTCAGATGGAACAACTGCGATCGCTACGCTGCGAAGCTGGGCAAGGATTCTTCTTTTCCAAGCCACTAGA
>NZ_JACJOQ010000290.1:0-4704 GCF_014695635.1 Coleofasciculus sp. FACHB-712
ACTAAAAAGTTGGTGCAACAGTTGGCAAGTGAAGGAGCCAGGCTAGTCGTTACCAGTCGCAACGAAACAACGGGTAAGGAAGAAGTAGAAGTTGCCCACGAAGCTTTAATCCGTCATTGGCCGACGTTGCAAAATTGGTTGGATCAGAACCGCAGTGACCTGCAACTGCGAGAGAACATCAATCAGGCAACAGGGGATTGGCACAAACATAAGGATAAGCCAGATCAAGAGGCTTATCTCATCCATCAGGGGGGACGATTAGAGAATGCTGAGATGTTGTTGAAGCATCCCAAATTTGTGCATCTCAACCAAGAAGAGGCGGAATATGTCTCGGCTTGTATTCAGTTACGCGATCGCATCCGGAAGCAAGAAGAACAACGCCGACGGCGTCAGCTCACGGTGGCTGCCAGCGTCGCTGCGATCATGAGTGGATTCGCTATCTTGGCGGGATATCAATGGCGCGAAGCCGATATTCAACAAGTAAAGGCTTTTTTACAATCTACTGAAGCCAGCTTAGCTAGTCATCAGACACTGGATGCAAGGATCGGAAGTACACGAGCCGAGAAAGCCTTCAAGAATTCATTTTGGCAAACCCTTTGGCCAGAGCCTGGGTTAAAGGATCAAGTGTTAGATAAGTTGACCACCACAAGTTATGCAGGGCAGGAAACTAATCGTTTAGAACTCCCTCAAAGTGGCGATCTAAGTTGGATTTGGAGCATAGAGTTTATCCCGGATGGTCGGTTGGTTATTGCTGACAGTAAAGGCACACTTCGCGTCTGGGATATCAACACGCAGAAACTAGAAGAACTCCTGAAAGATCCTTCTATAAAAAAGGATGATTCTCTATCAACGGCACAAATCAGTTCAGATGGGCAGAAGCTAGCCGTCATTAAGTCGGATGCCAACGTTTACTTATGGGATACCAAAACCAAGAAGCAAGACAAACTTGAAAAGAGCGATTCTGAAGAATTGTATGAGGTCGCCTTCAGCCCAGATGGTCAGATCCTGAGCGGGCGCTCTAGCAACGCTGCTTACTTGTGGGATACCAAAACTAAGAAGTTGAAAAATTCCCGACCTGATCAAGACACAGAAAGTTCTGCAAACTTCAGCCCAGATGGCAAGTTCTTGGTCATCATTAAAGATGACAAAACTGTTGATTTGGAGGATGTTGCAACCAAACAACGCTACACACTCCTGACCAATGATGATTCCAGCAAGGATAAAATCAAGGTTTATAGTGCTGCCTTTAGCCCAGATAGCCAGTTTTTAGCTGTAATTCTTGAGGATCGCCAGGCTGTCCGCCTGTGGAACATCAAAACCAAGAAATGGAACGAAGCCTTCAAGGAAGAAAATTATCAAGACGGTGAGCAACGCGTTGAGATTAGTTATGTGAATTTTACCCCAGATAGTCAGCTCCTCAGCGTTACAGGAGCAAACGGTACTATCTGGTTGCGGGACAGCGAAGGTCGATGGTTATCTAAACTCCGATCTAGTGTCAGGAGCATGGCTTTTAGACAGACCGATCAACTTTTGGCTACTACTGATGGTACAACCATTCATCTGTGGGATCTCTCACAGCGGCGGATGAAGGTAATGGATGTTAAGGAGGATTTAATCACTAGCATCGTATTCAGCCCAGATGGTCAACGTCTAGTGAGCGCAAGTGAGGATAATGTCTACTTATGGAATACCGAAGCGAAGAAATTGCGCTTGCCGCAAAAGCCTCAAGGCAAGGTCGAAGACGTAGTAATCAGCCCAGATGGTCAAATTTTGAGCGCTACTACAGATGAGGGTATCGTCCGCCTATGGGGAGATGAAGACAAGCCTCTAATCGCATCTTCAAAGTATCAAGGCGAGTTCAGTGCAGCAATCAGCCCCGATGGTCAGCAATTAGCTATTGCTAGAGATGATGGTAGTGTTCAGATAGTAGACATCCAAGGTAACAAGCAGCTCCTCAAACTCCAACAACAAGGAGGGATCAAGGTTGGTGGCATAGGATTTAGCCCAAATGGTCACAATTTGGCTGTTTTTACCGTTGATAAAGACAAAAATATTAGTATTTGGCTAGGGAACATCAAAGATCAGATATTTGTTAAAATCCCGGCAGAGCAACTGACGGATGCAGCGTTCAGTCCCGATGGTCAACGCCTAGTGACTAGTCAACTAGATGGTACTATCCAGTTGTGGAACACTAAAGGCCAGCTGTTGCAGGACAAACTTGTGAAAAGTAAAGTTGGTGTACTTAGCGTGGCCTTCAGTCCAGATGGTCAGTTGCTAGCCACTGGATCGTGGGACGGCACAACCCGGCTTTGGAGCATTAACGGTCAACAGTTAGGCGAATTTCAGGGACATCAAGGCTCCGTCACAGAAGTGGCGTTTAGTCCCAATGGTAAGCTTCTCGCTACTACCGAAAACGATAACACCATTCGCCTATGGCAGCTTGGTGAAATGGATGAATTTCTCAAAAGAAACTGCGATTGGGTACGCGACTATTTAAAGAACTCTGGGGCTGATCTTAGTGAGAGCGATCGCCAGCTTTGTGATGGTATTAGCACTGCTAGTAGTTCACCCAAAAAGTAGGGAGCGTCAAACCAAAACGAGGACTTGCGTCCTCGTTTTAGTTTGACACTCCCTAACAACTTGAAAGCTGCGCGGGAAAAGTCCCGGCAGCCGTTTACTTAGGTGCGATATCGCTATTAACTCAATCCCCTCAACACATTCAAGAGATTGGTGGCTATTGACGTTGCTGTTTGCAAGCTTTCGGTATTATTAGCTGGAGCTTTTTGTACAGTATTGACAAATTGCTCTAGTGATGTAATTAACTGCGTCTGAGCCTGCTTCAGGGCAGCTTCATCAACAACTTGCTCTGGAGTTTCCTGAGCCGCCCCCTGTCCCGATTGGTTAGAAGGCAAAGGTACAGGTAGTTGAATAGTGGGGCGCTCAGCAGTGGCATCTTTAGTATTACTGACCACTAGCCGCACTGCTGGATCGCCGATAATCGCATAGTTGCGGGCGTCGTTGTTAGCCGTCCACATACCAGCTAAAGTCTGATTGTTGGGAGTCGCGCCAAACTTAATATCTTCTAACTCAATGTTAAGGTCAGAGGAAATTTCGGCATAGCGCTCGTCAAAATACTCCACTGCCGATCCAACTGGATGACCTTCTAGCAGGCGCTTCACACTACTTTGAAAGACTGCTATCTGCCTGCGAGTATCGCTAGAACCCCGAATATCTGACCAAGAGAAAGAACAGCCCCAAGCTCGATCTATATGACCAATTACAGCTAGGGCACCTCCCTTGGGATGGCTCAGGAGTTTCTGCGGCAAGCGGGCAAGAAACGGATATGGCGCAATATCGGGTCGTTCAGAAAGAAATTGGGAGTGACCGTCGAATTCATCCTTTTGGGGACAGCCAGCACCATAACAGGCAAAGTGAAAAGCAATCATTCCTAAAAGCCGCGCTTGTTCGCCAATATCGTCCCCAGAAAAGTAAAAATCTTCCGGGATCGGCTTTCGCCCCCATTCGCGACCGGGCCAGTCTTGGCACAGTAGTGCCCCTTGGTGGGGTATCTGTCGCGGATCGCCATTGGGAAAACCCATGCCGTGACTTGCGGTGAAAAGCAAACTAGGCGTTTCGCTGCCTCCTAGCAGTTGCCCCAGACGAGCCTTAGTTGCTTCTTCTTTAAGAATCGTTTTCACATTCCAGTTGGAATGTTCCTCGACAACCCATTCAGATAACGGCTGAATCAGGTCTTGAGTGCTGAGA
This sequence comes from Coleofasciculus sp. FACHB-712, assembly GCF_014695635.1. NCBI lineage: Bacteria > Bacillati > Cyanobacteriota > Cyanophyceae > Coleofasciculales > Coleofasciculaceae > Coleofasciculus > Coleofasciculus sp. FACHB-712. The sequence goes on from NZ_JACJOQ010000290.1 coordinate 3,766, forward strand.
TTAGTAGCAGCATCTCCTGGGTTGCATACGCCGAAAAAGGCAGCGCTTGGGGATAAGGATAGGTTGCCAGTTTCCGCTTCTACTACACTGCGAGCGTACTGCGCGTACTCCTGTGGCGTATCAAAATAAATGCGACCTACAGCATACTGAACGCTAAGCTGGGACTGAAAGCGATAGGGAATTGTTACTGGATCTCCGACAATCATCAGGTAGTAAGGCATTTTATCCGGATCGGCTGGACCTGGCCCCACTCCCTGACGTGACAGAAACTTATTTTTTGACTCGTACTGATTTTTTGCTTTGTCGTAACGATAACCTCTAGCACCGCTGTATTCCTGGTAGTAATGCTCGTGCTTTTGAGTTGCTTGTTTTTTACGATGATCTAGTAGCTCGCTAAGTGCCTCTCGGATTGCCGGATCGGCATCGTAAGCGAAGATTACTCCCCAACCTGTTTCAGCGAGGTTTTTTGGGTCTACTCCCTCTATTGGAGCAAAATCAGGCTCTTCTTTTTGTCGCTTTTTGAACTGGATATCTTCTAAACTTTCTGGATCGAACTCTTCGCCTTGGGCGATCTTAGCTACTTGCTCGGCAGTCAAAGGAGGCAGCAAATAATCGCCACTGGCTCCATTAATTCCATTGAAGAATAGCAGGTCTTCGGACATCTCTTTGGTTCCTGATAATTTTGAGCGACTAACACCGCAAGGCTGTTGGATTGACCTTTTTTCCCACTCTTGTGTCGCAAGCACAGACGCATCTGTCTTCCCGCTTGCCTATATAGGCAAGCAGGGTTGGGGAGGTTAGGCGATCGTCCGAACAGTCTTAACGGCTTAACTAAGACTGGCGGTTAACTGCCAGAAACTGCCGACCACAGCACATGGGCTACTTCCGGTTTGGCAAAGTCGTTATGGGCACCAACAAACTTGTCTGTCACGTCATTAA
>NZ_JACJOQ010000291.1:0-2700 GCF_014695635.1 Coleofasciculus sp. FACHB-712
GTGGATTTTGAGGGCTTGTTCTTGTTCGGGAGTCATCATGGGGAGTAGTTGCAACAATTCCATGCCTTCATCCTGAACGATTTTTCCTCATCCCGCAAAGGTGACATGCTCCCTATTCAGAGGAGCTATGTGCGTTTGGGAGCGCTCGTCTGGTGAGAAAAAATATAGTTTCGCTACTGGCTGTGTTGGTGGGGCTTTCCTATGCATGGCTCGGGATCTTCACGTCTCTGAACTCTTATTTTTTCAACTATCGTGCAATGACCATTCCTGGCTGGTTTAGGTTAGGGGCAACTATCGCTCTTGGGCTATATCTTCTTGGTGTCTATACGACGGCTCTGGCGTTTCAACAGATTTCCACCCGAAAATCGGCAATTGAGCCATCGTTTTTGGTGTTGGGTTGCATCATCGGTTTGCTGGTTGGCAGTTTACCCTTTTTCCTGAATTTCCTAACCCCAATCCCGTACCTGCTTTATTCTCCATATATTATTTTGCCTATTTCACTTTTGCTATCTTTTTTAGGAATTCGGATTGCTTGTAGATATGAACGAAGTAAATCTAATTCCACGCTAATCGTTTTATTGTTGAGAGCCTTAATTCCGTGCGCGATCGCCTTAACCTTAATCTGGCTTCACAACGGCAGTTTCCCCAGTGTCAAAGCTCCTGCTGAAGTTCGGCAGGAATGGGCGTACATACAATTTGGGGATTACAAGGAAGTGGTGAACTCAATCAAAACTTGTCAGCTCATTCTAGAACGAGTAGGCAGCGTGAAAGTTGTGGCACCGACCCAAGGCAGAAACTATATTATTTCCGATCCAGGGAGTTCCGGTCATCAGGGGGAATTGACTTTAGAAGTAATCGGAGACAAAGGTGTAGGTGTCGCTAACTTTAACTTCCACATCGTTACTTCAGTTTCACAGGTTCGATTTACCAATCGGGGGAAAACAGAAACAATCGTCTGTCGAAGGTAGGGGAAAATCTGATTTTTTCTGCCCCAACTCGATCGTCCCTGCAAAAGCGGTCGCCTCTGCAAAGTTGCTTCATCGACAGATGCCCAAGCGAGTGGCATAACCATTGATTCAACTGTTAATTAGCTGTAGAAAACCGCCTATGGCGTAGTTATGTCGCACCCGGCCAAACACGCATCGCGCTTGCAAAGAGGATTAAAAATTAGAGCGACGTTTAGACTGATTTAGAAAATCCTTTAAGGTAAACCAGAGAGATAAACTTCCTAACATTATCAAACTAGCTCCGAGCGGATAGACGTACCAACGATTATCCTGCTCAACTTTTAGAGACTTAGCTTTTGAATCTTGGACAAATGTATTGATCTGGGAGGTTTTGTTCTCTGTAAAACTAAAACCGTTATTCATTGGAAAGTAGAGTTTCCCGTCAGATGTTTGCAAGACAAGCTGAGTTGATTTTCCATGTTTCTGAACGTTTGCTTTCTCTAATCGATCGAGTGGGAAGGGAGTCACGGTTTCCCCTCGCAAACTCGACACCACGAGTTTACACATACCTAACGATTGGCGACGTTCGCATTCTAAGGTTGCCAGTTGAGGATTCAGCAAAAACATTCCACCCCGGATAACCATAAAAACGCCTAGAACCGTTATCCAGAAGGGTTCTTTCAGATGTACGGAAACGCCCTGAAGTTCAAATGAGGTATATCGCCGCCCTGCTTTTTTGGAATCTTTGTCAGTTCCCATGCTTGTCCTCTCCTGTAGGGCATTGAACAAGATAAGTGCCACTTAGATGAGATACAAGCCCATGCATCCTGACTCCGGTTAGCTCGATAAAACCGTCTAAGCCGTAGTTATCTGGCACCCGACCAAAAACGCGATCGCAATAACTTCCGGTTGATGAAGATAGTTAACCCAACGGAGCAAGTAAACTCAAGAGGCAGTTAAGGTTAAGCACATACAGTTACAGACTGTTCGCGCATTTGCTTGATTTGATGTCATCACCGGAGGAGACTAGGATGACTTCGACCACCCTAAAGCCTAATTTGACCGTTCCCGGCCCCCGTCCAGTCCCCATTCTCGGACGTGCTGCCCATATTTATCGCTTCGCGTCCGACTCAATCGGCTATACCCGCGACCTTTTCCAAACCTATGGCTCAGTTGTCTCCCTGACTTATGGTGGGGGCACAAATCTTTATTCACCGCTCCCCAATTGTCCTGGTACTGTATTTGTCTATGGCCCGGAACTCGTGCGCCAAGTAACGACCCAGCACGAGATTTATTATAAGCATCCCTTATCCGGAAAATTGTACCGCAGGCGGGAAGCCTCGGCGCGGACAGAACCCCTGAAGCACTTTGCTGTGGGACTCTTTGGCATCAATAGCGATCGCCATCGGCAAGCTCGTCAACTCCTCATGCCCGCCTTTCACAAACAGCGCATCGAGTCCTACCGCAACGATATCGTTACCATCACCCAATCGGTACTCGATCAAATCCGGGTTGGGGAAAAAAGTGACATTGACCAGATTATGCGACTGCTGACAATGCGAGTGGCGACAAAGACACTGTTTGGTGCTGATGTTGGCGAGATGGGCGGCATTACCGGGAAACTTTTTCAGGATACTGTAGGTTTGCTGGGAACGCCCATGATGGCACTATTCCCTGTGGACTTACCAGGATTGCCCTACCATCGCTTTCTGAATCTAATCGCCCAACTTGACGACGAGATGCGATCGCTGAT
>NZ_JACJOQ010000292.1:0-2706 GCF_014695635.1 Coleofasciculus sp. FACHB-712
ATTAATAAACGGAAAGCGATCGCATACGCCAACGACTCAAACAAAATATGAGGGTGAATCCGCACCGAACCCAGCCACAAATAAACCGGGAAACTCATTATTTGTATCTCCGCTTGAGGATAGTGCCTCCTCGTGGCTTGAAAATATACCCGACAAGCCCTGTTGCCTGGAGCTAGACAGAGGTTGCCTAGACGATATCATACCCACCCAAGCTTGTAGAAGCTATATTTCCTGGAACTCTTCACAGAAGATTGCTATCCTCTGCTAAAGGATTAAAAATTTCTTGCCAGCAATATATGGCAAGGCATTGTACATGCAAAATCTAAATCTTCCGCATAAAAATTGTTAATAACTGTCAAGTAATAAATAAAAAACTATATGATGTGTAAACATGCATCGCCAGATTTGAGAATTAATCAGGACTAGAGTCTCCGTCAACATCAGGGAAAGCATCAAGGAGATGATTTGAGCGAACTAGGTAGGTAAAGTGAAAAATGGCAATCCCAGCGGCAGAATCCCCCATTACCGAGAGCAGCAAAGTGGAAGCAGAGAATAATCGTTTCTTCACGCTCTCACTGGATATGTTTTTCATCGCTGGTTTCGACGGCTATTTCAAGCGACTGAACCCGATGTGCGAAAAAACGCTCCTGTTCACATCTGAGGAATTTCTAGCCAAGCCGTGGATTGCATTTATTCATCCCAAAGACCGGGAATCTACTCTGGTTCAATTGCAGGAACTATCCAGCACCGGGGAGACGGTCACTTTTGAAAACCGCTTTCGCTGCAAAGACGGAACCTACAAATGGCTGCTGTGGAATGCCGCTCTGTGCGCGGAAGAACAATTAATTTACGCCGCTGCCCGTGACATTACCGAGCGCAAACAGGCAGAAGAGGAACTGCGGCAAAGCGAAGAGCGTTTCCGCTTGTTAATCAAAAATGTCAAAGACTATGCAATTTATATGCTCGATACCAGCGGGCAAGTTATTAGTTGGAACAAAGGGGCGGAAAGGCTGAACGGGTATCAGACAGAGGAAATTATTGGTCGGCATTTCTCCTGCTTTTTTCCTTCCAGTGAGAGCAGGAGCGGCAAACCTGAGCAAGTTCTAAAAAAGGCGGCATTAGACGGTCGGTGTGAATGGGAAACTTTACGGTTACACCAAGACGGGTCGCAGTTTTGGGCAAATGTTGTCGTGACAGCTTTACGAGGCGAAGATGGACGGCTGCGCGGCTTTGCCACAATAACGAGGGATATCACCGAACGCAAGCGATCGCAAGCAGCGCTGGAACAAGCAAATAACGACTTAGAAAGACGAGTCGAGGAACGCACCGCTGAATTAAAAGCCGCCAATGAGCTGCTAAAGAGGGAAGTTAAAGAGCGTCAGCAAGCGGAGAAAGCTTTGCGACAATCAGAAGCGCAATTGCGAGAAAAAGCAGCAAAGCTAAAACAAGCCTTAAGCGAATTAAAACAAACTCAAACCCAGTTGATTCAAAGTGCAAAAATGTCCAGTCTGGGACAATTGGTTGCTGGTATTGCCCACGAAATCAACAATCCCGTCAGTTTCATCTACGGGAATCTCGACTACGCCATTCACTATATTCAAAGCTTGATCGAGTTGTTGCAACTTTATGGAAAACACTCCCCCGAACCCCCTGAAGAAATCCAGGATCTGATTGATGAAATCGATCTTGATTTCGTGATTGCAGATATGCCGAAACTGCTGTCCTCAATGAAGTTAGGGGCTGACCGCATTCGGCAAATTGTCGCCTCTCTGCGGAACTTCTCGCGCCATGACCAAGCAGAAAAGAAGTCGGTCAACATTCACGAAGGCATTGACAACACTCTGAGATTGCTGCAAGACCGCTTAAAAGCTACCGCTACCCATCCGGCGATCGAGGTCGTTAAAGAATATGGCGACCTACCATTGGTGGAGTGCTATGCCGGTCAGTTCAACCAGGTATTAATGAATATCCTCAATAATGCGATTGATGCCCTGGAGGAGGCAGACGGACCCAGAAGCAAAGGGGCACAGGAGATGGTATCTCCCTGGCTTTCTGGCTCCCCGGCTCCTCAGTCTTGTATTCGGATTTGTACCGAGGTCAAAGACAGCGATCGCATCGCCATCCGGATTGCTGATAATGGCCCTGGGATGAACGAGGAAGTCCGTCGTAAGTTATTTGACCCCTTCTTTACCACGAAACCGATAGGCACAGGTACGGGACTCGGCTTGTCCATTAGCTATCAGATTGTCGTCGAAAAGCACGGCGGTCAATTGACTTGTGTTTCCGAACCGGGAAAGGGGGCAGAGTTTTTAATTGAAATTCCGATTCGGCAGACTCGTTCCGAACCAGCTCTGTCTCGGTGCGCCTGAGAAACAATTAAAAGTTAGAAATTAAAGTTTTAATTGACTTGACAAACCCACTTCCAAAGCGGGTGACTTTGCCCTTGCTGGCGAATCCGATATACCTGTTGCTCTAAGCGATGTTGTTCCCGACTGGATATTCCTAGTAAGATATTCCGGCTTTGCCACACCAATACAGAAGCTGTCATGCCAATGCACAAAGCAAGTCCCAGGGCTGGCAGCGGATTGTAATAAAGTCCATATCGCACTGCCGCCCAGGTAAAGTATTCCCGCAATAGAGAAATTGGGTAGCGCAAGCCCCAGAGACTCAAGGGACCAATGGTAATCCAAAGCAACCCGGCGACCA
>NZ_JACJOQ010000293.1:0-2728 GCF_014695635.1 Coleofasciculus sp. FACHB-712
TAGCTGAGTCGCCACTTTTTGAAAACCCCGGTTCATATTGATGCCGTGGTCAGCATCTCCAATTGCCGCGTCTAGTTCGGTTAGATAATCCTTATTTTGTTCTAAAACTACTGCTACGGCTTGCAACCATTGCAGGATTTGTTCTTTACTGACCATATTCAAAACTCTAAACTCAGACGCGATTTGTTGCGTCTCTACAACTCTAAACTCTTTTATATTCCCCACCTTAAAGCTGGTGTCTTCACGGGTGCATCCCAAAGTTGAATCATCTCATCATCTAACTTCAGTAGAGTGATGGAAAATCCTTGCATATCCAAAGAGGTGATGTAAGGGCCAATTAAATTACGAACAATTTGAAGTTTTTTCTTTTCGCAGATTTCTGCTAATTTTCGATAGACAATGTACAACTCAGAAAGGGGAGTGCCGCCCATACTGTTGACAAAGGCAAGAACGCGATCGCCACTTTCAAACGCAGGGTCAGTGAGTTCCTGTTCCACCCATTCTCCCTTATCTGCATCCCACTCGCGCACGGTGCGGGTGTAATCTCTGTCTTCGATGATAGAAACCGCTAGCATCTCGGTAATTTCATCGGCTGACTTCAAGGACATTCGCTGTCGTCCCGGTTCTCCGTGAATGCCGATGCCGGATTCTATTTCATCATCCCCCAAACTAAAAGTTGGGCTACCTTTGGCAGGGACGGTGCAAGAAGTCAGCGCCATTCCCATGCTATGCCCGTTGAGGTTAACTTGGCGACAGAGGTTGGCAACCTGCTTGAGATCGTAACCTTGTTGGGCAGCAGCACCGCAGATTTTTTCAGCGAGTACCGTCGCGCCGACACCCCGACGCCCTTGAGTATAAAGGCTATCTTTGACGGCGATATCATCATCAATCAAGATATTGCGTACCAGAATGTCCTCTGAGTGCGCGAGTTCTGCTGCCATCTCGAAGTTCATCACATCGCCGCTGTAATTCTTGACGATATTGAGGACACCCGCACCCCCTGTAACCATTTTGGCAGCTTCCAGCATCTGGTCAGGCGTAGGAGAAGTAAAGACTTCACCCGGACAAGCCGCATCCAGCATCCCCAAACCGACAAAACCACCATGCATCGGTTCGTGTCCGCTACCCCCCCCGGAGATGAGGGCGACTTTGCCAGGAATGGGTGCCTCGACGCGATAGATAAAGTGGGGGTCAAAGTGGACTTTAATTAAATCGGGATGCGCTGCTGCCATTCCTTCCAGGCTTTCGCGCACTACATTATCGGAGTTATTGATGAGTTTTTTCATATCGTCTTAATTTCGCTGGGAATTAATTTTTAAGTTAATTAAATTAGCTTTTGTTCAAGATTAGTCAGTCGGAGGATGCCAACCACTGACTGCCCAACGCCTCCTAGCGGCCATGATAACTGGGTTATTCATTCGCAGACGAACAATTGTAGCCCGACCAATCACTGTAAGACCTTCAACCCTTGTGCTGTCAGGACTCCAGGCAAAATGGTCAGACCATATTTGCGTGCGTGGGTTGAAAAGAGTCACAGTTTCGCCCGTCAAAGGATCTATCGCCTCGGTTGAGTCACCCTTAAATTCATTGCATGAACGACAAGCTAAACAAATATTCTCAAAGCTTGTCTCTCCACCTTTAGAAACAGGCTGAATATGATCGTGCGTCATGGCAATTCCACTATTAGCTTCACTGGTTAAGCAATAGCAGCAACGCCCGCGATCGCTATCGGCGATTTGATTTCGTAAACTTTCCGGTATGTATGCAGACACGATATCTTAAGGGGTTGGCACGCGATGTCCCCGCCATCGGAGTAATACTGCTGCGTGAGCTTTTTTTAACATGAAAAGGTCAGCCTCGTGCCGCAGCGCCATTAGTTCTAAGCGTTCTCCCTCTATCAGCGTACCGCTAGAATTGCCCTCAAGCAGGGTATTATATCGTTCCATCTCTACTGCTGTTTTGCGGCTATTAACAATCTGCCATAGCGTCTTGTCATCAAGTTTATCCAAGGCAGCAATGTCAGCCTGAAACTCCTCTGGCACATCATCCCATTCCGGGGGGCTACCTATTTGTAAGGCATGAAGCATGACTTCTTCAACAGGGCGCTGCGTTGCATTAGCAGTATTAACTAAACGCTGATAGAGTATTTCTGGAATTTGAAGTGTAACAGTTTCAACTGCCATATCCAGCCTGGTGATGTTTTCTCAATGTTATGCCAGACTGCAACTTTGACTCACCAGGCAACTGCGGGGTTTGCCGTTGTTGAAATCTGGAATCCTTGTATGACTGGCAATTCAAGGATAATTTCCGCAAAGATATTGATAAATAATCGCAATAAGTCTAAAGTAATTTCTAGTTTCCTGGTTGAGCGCACCAAAGCGGCGGTTTCTCATCGTTCCGAGGCGCTTGACGTTACGACAGCATATTTAGGGTTGCTATAGCAATAAACACAAGGCAAAAGGCATCGATAGATTTGGCACCAATCCAGAAAATAGTAAAAAATCGGTTAATCGGGGAAATCTTAGGATTTATACAGCCACGACCCTCTCTGCTTGTCGGCTTAATTCTGAGCCTCCTGATTCTCCTAATTTGCCTGGTGGTCAGTATTGGCTATGGTGCAGCCGACATTTCTGCAAGCACCATTTATGCAGCGTTGACAGCGTTTGATGGGTCTGCGGATCACCTGATTATTCGGACGATTAGGCTACCGCGATCGCTCATCGCCATC
>NZ_JACJOQ010000294.1:0-2384 GCF_014695635.1 Coleofasciculus sp. FACHB-712
TCAACGTTAACTGTTCGGTCTTCTTGAGAACCGTGATCTTGAATTTCTAAATAAAAATCTTCACCAAAAACATCTTTATACCACTGGGCAGTTCGACGAGCAACATCGGGTCGGCGTTGAAGAATTGCCTGGGGAATTTCACCGCCCAAGCAAGCACTGGTGACAATTAATCCTTCGTGGTATTCAGCTAATAATTCTTTGTTGATACAAGGGCGGGCAAAAATTCCTTTTCCCTGATACCCTTTAAGATGGGAAATTGTTGTTAACTTAACTAAATTTTTATAGCCTTTCGTATTTTTCGCTAAAACAACTTGGTGATATTTTTTTCTGCCGCGCTTTTGTTCTTCAATATCACCATTAACGACATACATTTCATTGCCAATAATCGGCTTAATCGTTTTCCCACGACAAACCTTAATTAGCTCAATCGCGCCATACATAACACCGTGATCTGTGAGCGCGATCGCAGGCATCCCCAATTTCAATGCTTGATCCACCAGTTCTGGTAACTGACTGGCACCATCCAGCAAACTGTAATCACTGTGAACGTGCAAACCAACAAAAGACATATTTGGTAATTGGTAATCGGTAATTGGTAATCGGTAATCGGTAATGCCAATTACCGATTACTAATCTAGAGTTTTGGAGCGCGTAGATGCCAATCGGTTGCTTGCTCATAGGCATAAGCGACTTGCAGTAGCAAATCTTCTCGCAACACGTTACTCATCATCTGTATCCCAATCGGTAATCCCTGGTCATCGAATCCGCAAGGTAAACTCAATCCAGGTAAACCTGCGAGATTTAAAGGAATCGTCATCAGGTCATTTAAATACATACTCAAGGGATCTTCGCTATTTTCCCCTGCTTTAAATGCGGTGGTGGGAGCAGTGGGAGACACTAAGATATCCACTCTTTCAAAAGCCCGTTGGAAGTCTTGTTTAATCAAGGTGCGGACTTTTTGCGCTTTCAGATAATAGGCGTCGTAATATCCTGCGGAGAGAGCATAAGTGCCTAACATGATCCGCCGCTTAACTTCGGTGCCAAAACCGCCGGAGCGGGTCTGAGTATACATTGACAACAGATTATCCGCGTCAGGCGTCCGGAAGCCATACTTCACGCCGTCGTAACGGGCGAGATTGGCGGATGCCTCGGAAGGAGCAATGATGTAATAGGTGGGCAAACCGTAGCGGAAGCGGGGACAAGAAATTTCTTGAATTTCGGCTCCCAAATTTTGCAGCTGCTCAATCGCTTTTGTGACTGCTTGCCAGACGCAGGAGTCTACACCTTCGCCAAAAGTTTCTTTAATAAAACCGACTCTCAACTGACCTCTAGGTCTCAGGTCAGGTCTCAAGGATTTGGCATAGTTTGGGATTTTTACGTCAAGACTGGTGGAGTCTTTGGGATCGTAACCTGCGATCGCTCCCAGTAAAATTGCTGCATCTTCGACTGTCCGCGCAAATGGCCCAATTTGATCCAAAGAAGACCCATAAGCAACCAGACCAAAACGGGAAACCAGCCCATAAGTCGGTTTTAACCCCACAACACCGCAGAAAGATGCTGGCTGGCGGATAGACCCCCCCGTATCGGAACCGAGAGACACCACACACTCTCTTGCCGCCACCGCCGCCGCCGAACCGCCAGACGATCCTCCCGGCACCCGCTGTAAATCCCAAGGGTTAGCCGTTATTTGATAGGCAGAGGTTTCCGTAGAACTGCCCATCGCAAACTCATCCATATTCGTTTTGCCCACCATCACCGCACCAGCATCCGCCAGTTTTTGAGTCACGGTTGACTCGTAGGAGGGGACAAAATTTTCCAAAATCTTGGAACCGCAAGTGGTGCGAATTCCCTGGGTACAGAGATTGTCCTTGATGCCAATGGGAATGCCAGCCATCAGCCCAATTTCTTCACCGGCAGCGATTTTGGCATCCACAGCATGAGCCTGTTCTAATGCTCTCTCTGCCGTCACGCTCAAAAAACTATTCAATTTCGGCTCTAGTGCCTGAATGCGGTCTAAAGCTTCTTGAGTGAGTTCTACAGCGGAGCGTTCTTTACTAATGAGTTGTTTGTGCAACTCGCGGATGGATGGCATGCTTTGCTTCTACCTTTAGTGACTCAAAGTCCAGATATTTAGTATAGGTCGTGGTTTAGACGCGGTGGTTAATTCAGCAATCCTTTGGGATTGTGAAATTTTAGCGGGAAGTTTGGCAAACCCGGAAATGCCGAACCGAAGGTTGTTCTACACAAGACATCCCTTTCCCGACGCTGTCCAGTTACCCTCCAAGTCGAGCATACTGGATCGTGTCCGTAACACACGCCAGGTCAATTATGCGTCGATTTCAGTTTTGCGCGATCGCTCCCATGCGCTTTCTCGCTCAGAAAGT
>NZ_JACJOQ010000295.1:0-2733 GCF_014695635.1 Coleofasciculus sp. FACHB-712
AAATCGCGTTACTTTCAAATTGGCACACCTTGCAACCTTGAGAAGATGCAACGATATCTACGGGTACTAAAGCTATTTTGGAGTACAGCGATCGCTGCCGAACTTGAATACCGGGTTAATTTTGTTCTAGCAGCACTCAGTAGTTTGGGAAACCTAGCCGGTAGTATGTTTGGGTTGTCCTTGTTTTACCGCAATGGTTACACCTTTGAAGGGTGGAAATGGGAGGAAGCTTTGGTTGTGTTGGGAGTTTTTACGATCCTGCAAGGCTTTTCTAATAGCTTTTTGGTGCCTAATTTAAACCGGATTGTCGATCAGGTTCAGCAAGGGACATTAGACTTTGTGCTGCTGAAGCCAATTAGCAGCCAATTTTGGCTTTCTACCCGCGCCTTTTCTCCTTGGGGACTGCCAGATTTAGTCTTTGGAGGGGTGCTGATTGGCTATGCTGGGGCGCGGTTGGGTTTGAGAATCAGCGACTATTTCTTAAGTACGATACCGCTACTATTCGGTTTCGCAATTCTGTACAGCCTGTGGTTTATGCTGGGGGCGACTAGCATCTGGTTTGTGAAAATCTACAACGTCACTGAGGTACTCAGAGGCTTTTTAGAAGCTGGGCGATACCCAATGGTTGCTTATCCCGCTGCTTACCGTTTTTTCTTTACTTTCATAGTGCCAGTAGCGTTTTTAACGACTATCCCAGCGGAGGCGATGCTGGGGCGCGTCGAGGTGGGTTGGATAGTGAGTGCGGGAATTCTGGCGTTGGCGCTATTATTCGCTTCGCGGGTTTTCTGGCGGTTTGCACTGCGATTTTATACGAGTGCGTCGAGTTAGAATTACCAGAATTTGCGATCGCTTGTTGAGAACTAACCGTCAGACAGACGATTTCCATCCGGCAATCTTCAATCAATTGAAGGGGTAGAAGACGAAAGCAAAATCAAACAATGGAAACGAAAGAACTCGGACATACAGGTGTCAAAATCAGCGCGATCGCACTGGGTGGAATGCCGATGTCTTTAAGTAGCAGACCCCCAGAATCAGAATCCATCAAAGTCATCCATCGCGCCCTCGATTTGGGCGTGACGCTGATTGATACCGCTGATTCCTACTGCAAAGATGAATCAGATAAGCACCACAACGAAGGCTTAATTAGTAAAGCGCTTTCCTCTTATTCAGGTGATAAGAGTAATGTTCTGGTTGCCACTAAGGGCGGACTGATGCGCCCTAACGGTAGCTGGACGCGCAACGGCAACCCCAAGCATCTACGAGAGACAATTCGGATCAGCTTTGAGACTTTGGGGGGAAAGCCGATAGATATTTGGCAATACCACGCACCCGATACAGATTACACGATTGAAGAGTCGCTGAAACCAGCCAAAGAAGCTGTAGAACAAGGAACGATCCGGTTTGTCGGCGTCTCTAACTTTTCAGTAGAGCAAATTAAACGCGCCCGTGATGTGGTTGAGATTGTCTCTGTACAAAATCAGTACAATCCTTGGAATCGTCAGCCGGAAGAGGACGGAGTGCTGGAGTATTGCGAAAAGGAACAACTAACGTTTTTACCTTGGAGTCCGTTGGGTGGTAGCCGTCGCGTGGGCAAACTGGAAGATATTGATGCGATCGCGCAACTTGCCCAAGAAAAAAGCGTTTCTGTCTACAATATTGTCCTAGCATGGCTGCGGGCAAAATCTCCAGCCATTGTGCCTATTCCCGGCGCAAGTAAAGTTTCCAGCATTGAAGACTCTGTGCGTGCTGTCGATGTCAAGCTGTCAGATCGAGAAGTTGCCCAAATCGACCGCGCTACAGCATCCTGATGATTGTAGGGGCTTTCGCATTCCAGCGAAAAAACGCTTGCTGTAACAATAGTTGCTCTGAATGCCTCGCCCTCCCCACGGCTAGATTGAGGGCGAAGCCTTCGGGTTCAAAATCAGGGTGTGTGACAGAAATGTTCGCCTAAATGCGAAAGCCCTATAGGAAATCAGCGAACGAGAAAATAGGTTAAGCTACCGCTAGTTCTGCTTCCTCAGACATTTCTGTGGGAACGCCATCCTGAACCAGTGAAGGCATCTGTCCGCTTTTCTGCATCAGATTTGTCACCATTGCCAACAAAGCATTCACCTTGCGAGTCCGCCACGCATCCACCATCTCTTCTACTGCTGCATCTGGGAGGCGACGCTTTAGCGCTTCTAAAAGATAAGCGGCGTGTCCGGTTTCGTCGTGGGCGATACTGAGGAGTCCCTTTTTCAAGCTAGCGCTGTTCGGTTCATCCTCTGGTAACACATTAGCCATGCGAACGAAGTCCTTGCTGGCATCCAGTTCTAGGATATACGTGCTAGCCATGAACACCACCCAGTCAATATTCTGCGGTTTCAAGCTTTCTTGGGAGTATCCTTCAAAGTAAGCTTCAAAAAAGGGACTGCGGCGGCGTTCATCCGGCTTACCCTCTGGCTTGGCTTCAGCGGCTTTCTTGAAGTCAATGACTTGCTTATTCAGCCGCTTCAGCGCTTGGGCAAAAATTTGACCGTGACGCTTTTCATCAGAGGCGTGGCGGGCAAGTTTTTCAGCTAGCCACGTATCGCCTTCAGCAGCGGCGCGATCGCTCAAGGCTTGCAGAAATGGAACTGAACCGGATTCTGCCAGTTGGAACCCGGCGAGGACGTTTGGGCGCGTTAAAGGATCGCGAATTTGGCTGGCACCAATGTAAGCCCCAGCACCCGATCCGGCTAAGTGCAACAGGTA